>NZ_NPDI01000014.1:0-46386 GCF_002251265.1 Rhodopirellula sp. MGV
GCCAATACCGTTCTGATTGGTGGCTAGGACGGCATGCGACAAGACCTCTTTGAACAGCTAGGTCCAATCTGTCCCGTCTGTTCCAGCGACACCGAGCAATACCCTCTTTCAATTGGAGCAATCGATTGCCAAACCGACGATCACATTGTCGAAGGGCAACTCCTTTGCGAAAATCCGAGATGCCGTCGTGAATATCCGATCATCGACGGAATCCCGCTGCTGATCCGTGACTTGAGAAGCTACCTGGCAAACAACGAAGCTTCGGTGCTGCGACGAGACGACTTGTCGCTGAACATCGAAAGTGTTCTTGGAGACTGCACCGGTCCATCGTCAGCGTTTAACTCGACCCGACAGCAACTCAGTAGCTACGTTTGGGATCACTACGGCGATTTTGATCCCTCGGAATGCAACTCAGCGACTGCGCCCGGTTCGATGCTGAACTGCCTCCGGTCCGCACTCGACCTTGCCGAATTCCGGCCCAGCGGTGACCAAGCAATTTTGGACCTTGGCTGTGGACCAGGCAGAAGTTCGTTTGAAATGGCCCAACGATTTAACCGACCTGTACTGGGCATCGACTTGCACTACCCGATGCTAAAGATCGCCTCAGCACTGACCCGTGATCAGAATCTTTGCTATTCGCGTCGCAAGGTCGGACTCGTCTACGAACGCTGCGAATTCAATGTCAAATTAGAACGGCCTGAGCTTGTCGACTTTTGGGCATGCGATGCGACAGCCCTACCGTTCAAAGCAGAAACGTTTTCCGCTGCGATAAGTTTGAACTTGCTGGACTGCATTCACTCTCCGATCGAAATGTTAATGTCACTCGACAAAGCACTTGTCGCGAATGCTCCCGCAATTGTCGCATGCCCGTATGACTGGAGCGAATCGGCCACCTCGGTCGAATCTTGGCTTGGTGGTCATTCACAGCGAACACCGGACGGCGGATCCAGCGAAGCAATGGTAAGACGCCTGTTGAATCCTAGTGGGCCCGATGCGATCGGCAACCTGCAATTGTTGGCCGAAGCCGACCACCCTTGGCACGTTCGACTTCACAACCGAAGCTACATGACGTATCTGACACACGTCATGTCGATACAAAAACTCGCCAACTGACGCTTCAAAGTATCGCATTCTATTGATTTTCAAGTGTTGCCTTGCGCGTCGTGAAATAGCATCCTCTCCACTGCTTGTGCGAGGCGAAAGGCGACCAAGGGACAAGACAAATCAGAACTTCAACAGGTCAAGAGACTCCGCAACAATACGCAAAAAGCGTCTCGTGGAAACCCACAAGACGCTTTCAAATTTCAAACATTGGCAACTGACGGATCAGGTATTCTCAATCATCAACTCCTGACGTTGCTGAATGCCCTTCGTCCAGATCCAAGTTCAATGAAGTCCCATTCGGCCAATCAATGAGCAGACGACCATTTTGAAGCGTGATGGTTTCACGTGTCAATTCAGCCGCCGTGTCGATCTGTATTGTAAAACGGAGCCAAGCACGGGATGCGGGTTCCGAACTCAATTCCACGACGTCGTTGGTTAGACGCACGCCGAAGTCAGGGCAGTAGATACCTTTGGCGGTTTTCAACGAAGTCGGTACTGAACCGTCGCACCAAAGTTTGACTTCCTCACTGCCATTCGTACTCACTAGGTCCGCCGAACCGTTTCCTACCGAATGGGTGAATGTCCAATCCGGATGCCAATGCAATCGCGTTATCGCAGACTCGGCAATCGGGCTACAATTGTCAAACCAATCGATAATCGACCATTGGGATTCAGAGGCCAGTAGAATTCGCCCGGCAGGAAATCCGAATGCATCATGCGCTGCTGCTACCCATTTAAACTCACCAACGGCACCACGATTGTTCCATAAAGGATGGCCACGCCACCCCATCCGAAAACTGGACCAGTGATCACAGTGTTGACGACCGCCAACTTGCAAGACATTGTGCGCCGCCGATCCTCGGCACAGCAAACGCAAATCGCCCGGCTCGTACTGAAAATTACCGGTATCCACGATCGCCGGCTTTCCGGCGATCGATGCCGTTATTTGGAACAAGTCCGCGTGCCCGTGAGCCGGAAGATGGTCGCAAGCTAGCGGTCCCAAATCAATCAGAATTTGGTCGCCATGGACCGATTGGTGTTTCCAATAATCAACTTGCGATTGATTGTCGCGTCCGACTTCCAGTCGATCGCACCATTGGAACAAGGACTTTAAATCGGGAGTTTCAGCGACGACGGAGTCCGACAACAACGGGATTCCTCCATTCGGTGTTGCAAGAAACTCCATGAACGATGCCATCCGAGCTGCCAAATCACGCAATTGCCGGGCAAAGTCTGACTTGGCAAAATTGGCTGCCTCTAGACAATGCAGCACGCACACCAGCATCAACGCGTGGTAGGTCGGTGTCCGTTCGAAGTGCTCGCCGGTTGGCAAAATTTGCAATTCAAGCTGCGTCTTTAGTTGCGTTTCGACCCAAGAGAGATCCGGGACGGAGTCTCCGTCTAAATAACAGGCCACCAGATAGAGCGCCGTAAGGTTCTCCAATAGGTGATTGCCGCCGAGATCCAATTCCAGATTTTGACTCAGCCAGCGGATTTGCCCTGAGAGCGATTGCCAAAAAGCTGTCTGCACAGACTCGGAAAGCGGTCGAATCGCTTCAACACCGAGCCACACCGGAAGCCGGCGAGAGATACAGAATGGATGCCAAGCATCCGGGTCGCGCATCGGATGCTGATGCCGTGAGTCGCCAAGCCAAGACGCAATGATTTGCTCGGCGAGCGGCTGCGATTGGGAAGAGGCAACCTTTAAAAGAAACTCTTGAGACTGAAGATGAAATCGCCAGAGGCGCGTCGATTCAGGCGTCCAATCGACTTCGTATGCCCCGGCATCTATTTGCGTCACAAGTTGCAACGTTTCGTTGAGAAACGTAAACCGCCCATGTTCGATGCCGTGGAGATGCTCGTTGCGTCCAGGCCATAGATCGATCCGTTGTAATGCAACTTGTCGATAAGCCTGTTTGGCATTTGGCTTCCAAGCCACCAACGGCTGATTCCCATCGAACACGAATCTCGCCGGTAATCGCCCGCGGAGCTTTCGCTGCAGCATTCGCAATCCACGCCAAAAGAATTGGCGTGGTTTGTGGTATCGCATTAGAGCGAGGATGCGTGAGAGACGCTGTCGCGACATGCGAACCGATTTAGCAGTGGGCGTCGCTACTCGAAACGGCAACGTCGCCCTGCGTCGGACTGGCCGCTGATTCCCAGGTTCGGTCCGGCAAACAAAATGTTTCACCTGCCGCGGTCCGTCGAACGATTTCTAACATATCGGCTGCAAGGCGATCGCGATTGAAATACTCGGTAACGAACTCGCGTCCGGATCGTCCCATTTGGTCGACCTTCTGTGGATCGGCCGTCATCTCTTTTAGAATTTCAAACAGTTGTTCGTCGTTTTCCGGCTCCAATGACAAGCCGCTACCAGCATCCAAGACGATATCACGTGCCCGTCCTCGCACGCCCATGATGATCGCTCGCTCCATCGCCATCGTTTCAAAGATCTTGGAGGGGATCACATGCTCGAACAGATCAACCTTACTCAGGTGCACCAGACACGCATCCGATGCGGCTAGGGCGTCCGGCATCGCTGATTTATCGAGCCGACCCGTTGTCTTCACCAAATCACCTAGATCGCGTTCTGCGATCATCTGTTGAAGTTGCTCAAGCGTCGCGCCACCACCAACGACCAGAAACACAACGTCGTCACGATTGGTCTTACGAAAACGCTCCGCCGCTCGGACAACGATTTCCAGCCCGTGCGCGCGTCCGACCGTTCCAATGTAGGAACAGACGAAACGATCCCCCAACCCATAGCGGTCGGCAAACTCCCCCCCGTTGCGATTAGGATCGAATTGATCCGGATCCACACCATTGGTAACCGTGCTGATCCTATTGTGAGCATCGACTTTGCTCAACACATTGTCGCGATAGCCGGGGCCGACAGTCACCACATGATCAGCACTGCGGTACATCCAACGTTCGATGCGTTCCAACGTTCGGATCAGCAATCCACGACGAAGCGCACCAACCGTCACGATCGATTCCGGCCAGATATCACGGACTTCCAGAACGACGGGGCGGCGTTTCAGCTTACCGGCCAGGATGCCAGCGACACCACAAAAGAATTGTGGCGTCGTCGCAACGATGACGCTCGGGCGGCGTACCATGAACAGGTACGCAAAGAGCGCCGAAAAGAGATACGAGACGTAGTTGACGATTAGCCCTACACGCCCCAGGTTTGGACGTATGAATGACCAAACACGGACAACGTTCACACCGTCAATCACTTCACGCTGTGGCCACAGACGGTTTTTGTAACCCGGATAAACCTTCCCATCGGGCACATTCGGCGCACAGGTGATGACAGTCACGTCAACATCGGTATTGTCGCTGACCCACCGATTGACGTGCTCCGACGTCCGAGAGGCCGGAGCGTTGCCTTCGGGGGTGTAATAGTGCGTAAAGAAAACGACTTTGAGGGCCATTTGCAGCTGAAACGATTGGACATTGGTGGGGACGCGAAGATTCGCGCAATTGTCAGTCAATCGTTGCCGAAAGTTACCACCTACGCAACTAAGAATCAGCTAATCCGTCCCAGTTCGGCAAGCAACTGGGACGATCAAGTGGATCAGGCGTTCAATTGGACCGTTGTAGGCCCAATAACGCAACAATTGAGACATCCCGTCAGCTCTTGCCCCAAAACAGAACTTCCCGGTCATGTGGTTCCCGATGGAATTCTCCGACGGTAAACCTTGTTGGCGTAAGAACGGGATCGCCAAATGCGGTCCCAGAGATAACCGTGCTGTTCAAGCAACGAATCAATTTCTGCTTCATTGGAATCGCGGACTTCGACAAGAATCCAGTCGAAGGTTGTTTTGTCGAAGGCCACACCTTTTAAGACTTCGAGCTCATATCCTTCTACATCGAGCGAAAGCAAGTCGACATGCCGGACTGAGCATTCGTCAAGAATACTCTGCAACGTGCGAGCAGTGACTTCAATCGCCGCTTTGGCGTTCAATCGCTGGATTTCTAAACCGTTTCGGATATGAGCATCGATCACTTCAGCATTGATCGCGCCATCGTTGACAACACTCATCAACCCGGCCTGTTCGAGCTGTACAGTCGGATTCGGATATCCTTCGCGCACCAACGCCGCATTGAAAACTTTTGAACCCTTCCGCAGCTTTCTGCACTGTTCATAAAGCTCAGGCGTAGGTTCAACCAGAATTCCAGTCCAACCAAGCACACGTTCGAAATAATACGTGTTGCTTTGGCAGACGCCGTTGTTCGCACCTGCCTCAATGAAGACCCCACCTCGTTTGCCTTTCAAAAGGGAAACCAACTGAAGGTCAAGGTGTTCGAGGCCAACCGAGGAGAACAATCCGATTCCGAATCGTTCACAAGTTGGTCGAACCAGATGGTTTTTGACTGCCCGGAGGCATGAATTGAACATTTCCTGAGGCCTCACAGTTCGATTCCGGACTCACCCTTCCACGGCTTCTCTAGCGTTCTCAGTTGCAGCTTTGCGAAGCCTCTGGTTGGACGGAACACAAAACTCATTATCCACGCCGAAGTCGCGTAGCTTAGAACGGTTGCCAACGCCGCACCGTATTCCGCCCAGATCGGAATCATCACGTAGTTCAATGTCAGGTTGGTTGCCACCCCAATCAACGTGGCCCACATTTGATACAAGTGTGCCTTTTCGAGGTTCAAATGCTGTGACCGCGCGACCCCCAAAAAAACAAACATGATCGCGATCGCGTGAAGCCTGAAACAGGGAACACTCCGATAGTATTGGTCGCCAAACAGCAGGTAGATCAATGGCGGCACAAGAATCTCTGCGACCAGCAATGTCGCATATGCCCCCAATGTATTGAGTCGCAGATAGCGGTACATAGCCACCGAGTATTCCTTACGACCGGCCGCGTGAGCTTTGGTCAAACCAGGAAACAAGGTGTTGCCGAGCGCGAGCGGAATGAAAAACCAGAACCCTGACAATCGCGCCGCCACCGTATAGATACCGACCACCTCGGGGTTGGTCATGACACGCAACATCACGATATCGACATTCATGTACAACGCGATGCTTAAACCCGAAAGGATCAAAGGCCACGACTCGCGGAGCAAGGTCAAAAACGTGTGAGCGTCGGGAAGATGAAACGTCGGCAAGAGCTTGAGTATCTTGGCAAGCACACTGGTAACGAGAACCGTTCCCATCACAGTGGCAGCGTTGATGATCGCAAACGATTCGATCCCAAAATCGAATTCCACCATGCAAACTTTGATGATCGCGGTGATGACGAGAATCGAATTGGTGATCCAAACGATCCACTTTTCCCGGATTTCGGCTTGAAATAGCAGACGCGGCACGTCGAACGCGATCGTGGTCAACGGTAAACAACCGATGATCAAAACCGACGCTTCAACCTGCGACTCGCTAGGGACAACTCCCCAGGCGACCAACGTCCAGAGCAAGAAGTACGAAAGCAGCCCGATCGCAACCCGTGAGAAAACGACCGTCCAAAACAGCTTGCTTCGATCGCTCTGTTTAACAAACTCACGAACAACCACACTGTCAAACCCAAGCGTGGTCAATGGAGTGAGGATTGCAAGCAACGACCCGGCAAATGCCAAGATGCCGTACTTGCCAGGGCCCAGATAATTCGCAACCAAGGCCGCGACGAAGAAGCCATGGAAGATCTGCAAGCCCTTGTCAGCGGTCAACCAAAACAAGTTCTCGGCGAGCTTTCGACGGTATGGTGTTAACCAAATCGCCGTTTGTGGATTCAGTTGCTTCAAGCGAAACAAGTCTACGATCCCAAGAAATGCGGGCTTTTCAATTTTCAAACGCCTAGTTCGACCCGTACGGCGCCTGAAATGCTGTTGTTAGAGCTTCTCGCGAATCTGTTGATCGGCTTGGAGCGTTGCACGCGATACTTCGAACATTTCTTGGGCCGAGATGAGCCACTCGCCGCGACGACAGACTGTATCGACAAACGACTCGACCTCTGCCGCGTGCCCCTTATCCTGACGGCGTGTTTTGAGTGTCTGCTTTCCACCGATCACGCTTGATTGCCGGAAATTGTTGATCACCGCAACATTACCGCCTGCAAAGACTTCGACGCGTTCCTTCGGAAAAGCTTTGCTACCGTTGGATAGATAGTGAACCGAAGCAATCGAGCCGTCGGCGAATGACAATTGGATCGTCGCACAATCACCTAGGCGTCCATCGCCGCCCGACATCGGCGTCGCATTCACATCGACAATCGGTGAATCGATCATGAAGCGAGCCAAATCAATAAAGTGACACGCTTCCCCAATAATCCGACCGCCACCAACCGTGCGATCTTGAGTCCAGTGATCAGCTGGAATCATCCCAGCATTGACGGTAATAACGGCAGTCTTCGGCCCAGTTGCCGCCGACAGCCACGACTTGACCGCAACCGTGTGCGGAGAAAAACGGCGATTGAATCCGATGACAAAACGCTGAGCCGGATTGCGTTCCATTGCCTCTTCGATCGACGTCAACTCTTCTGTCGTCATCGCCAGCGGCTTCTCGACAAACACATGCTTTCCATGGTCCATCGCGTCAGCCACGATTGCGGCATGGGTATTGTGTGGGGTGGTGACAAATACCGCATCGACTTCGGCTTGGTTCAAAATTGTGCCAACGTCGGTTCCACAATTCGCGAAGCCAAACTTCTTGGCCGCATGCGAGGCCGAAACGCCGGTTTGACTGACAATTGAATGCCGAACGACTTTTGCATCGGGCAGCAGCGGCAAAAGCATTCGCGTCGTAAATGCACCCGCACCGATAAATGCTAGAGAAGGTCGGTCACTCGATCGTGCCGGCACATCCGACTGTGCCTGCATCGGCAGAAGCTGACTTCGTTTTTGTACGACATCATGAGCAGGGTAATCCAATACGATGCCCAAAGCCGTCTTGTCGTAGATCGCTTGATAGCCATCGAGTGCGTCATCAAACGAAAATCGATGCGTCGACAATGATGCGGTATCGAGTTTGTTATCCGCCATCAGTTGCAAGACGGCTTCGAAATTTCTTTTCTCCGTCCAACGAACGAAACCGATCGGATAATCCAATCCAAGTTTTTCGTAGTTCGGATCGTAGCGTCCGGGGCCATACGAGCACGAAACTTGAAAGGAGAGTTCCTTTTCGTAAAAGTCAGCTCGTCGAAGGTTTAAACCGATGACTCCGACCAAAACAATTCGTCCTCGTTTGCGACACATCGTTGCCGCTTGGTGGACCAATTCGTCGCTCTTGGTCGATGCTGTGATGACGACCCCATCAACTCCGATACCGTCGGTCCATAGCTCCGCCGCACGTACCGGATCTTCGCCTTTGCTTAGGTCGACGACTTGTGCGCCGAACTGCTTCGCAAGCGCAAGCTTTCGTTCGTCAAAATCGATCCCTAAGACCTGGCAACCTTGCGCACGCAACATCTGCACTGTCAACAAACCGATCAGTCCCAACCCGCTGACAACGATTCGTTCGCCCAGCGTCGGTTGAATCAATCGGATTCCTTGAAGTCCGATCGCGGCGACGACGGTGTACGTCGCTTCTTCATCAGTCACCGAATCAGGAATCTTGGCGACCAAATTCTCAGGCACCGAGACCATTTCGGCGTGAGGTCCATTGCTGACAACGCGGTCGCCAACCGTGAACGCCGATTGCTCCGAACAGCTATCGACGACGCCGACGTTGCAGTACCCAAGCGGAATGGGCGCGTCGAGTTTTGCTTTCACAGCGTCAACGGTCGTCCAAAGTCCGTCCGTTTTAATCTTCTGCAAGACCTGTTTGACCTTATCCGGTTGCGATCGCGCTTTTGCGAGATAGCCACCGCGACCAAAGTCGATCAGCATCTTTTCGGTGCCGAGCGAAACCAATGTCTGTCGCGTTTGAATCAGGACACTGCCGTTCGACCTGCGAGGGCACGGAACATCCGCGAGGATGGTTTCACCACTACCCAAGTTTTGTAAAATCTGTTTCATCTACCAACCACACTTGCCGATTCGGCTTACTTATCAATCTCACTAACGCTTTTTCGCCGACATTTCAGTCCGCTCACAACAGGGCCGTCAAGCATCTCTTGATGATGCAATCTGTCCTGTTCTTCGAACCGCATCTTTATCAAATTTGCCGGTACGCCCGCAACGATCTCATAGGGTCCCACATTTTTTGTCACGACTGCGCCAGCGGCAACAATCGCCCCGTCTCCGATGACGACCCCCGACATCAATATCGCACCGTAACCGATCCAAACATCACGACCGATCCTCGTACGTTTTGCAGTCGGACGCCCCGAAAATACCGTTGGAACCCCAGGAAGATCGAACACATGATCATGACCGACAATTGCAACTCGCGACGCAAGAAGCGAATACCGACCAATCTCAACCCCAGTTGTGAGCGAGCACTCCGCTCCCACGAACGCGTGTTCGCCTAAAATGAGATCACGGCACACTTTAGCGCTCGGAACGATATACGCGGATTGATGTACCGATTTGCATCCACCGATTCGCCGGCGAAATGCCATATAGCTCGTGCGGCGAACCGAATTTATTGAATCAAAAATTGAAGCATTCACGTTTTAGCACCAATAGCGTCTCCCGCTTCGATTCGAGCAGGAGGAATGTCTCAAACTCTTTTAGAAAGCCGGATCAAGCTGGAGCAGGCCCCCCACGGACCGCCAGATCAACGACTCCAGCCTGGTATTCTGGGTTGTAACAATCGTCAACCATTTTCCGACAGGCGTCCTTCATCCGTTGCACCTCGATTGGATCTTTTTGCAAGTGCCCCCGGATGATTCGTACTAATGAGGCAACACAGTCCGTCTCAAAGAAATATCCCGTCTCGCCATGCTCGATCGCATCAACCTCGGGTCCGCGACGAACTGGATCATCACAGGTAACCACCGGTACCCCGAACGTCAAACTTTGGATGACAGTAAGTCCCGCAGAACTCGGACAGACCGTCAAATCGGCGGCCATGGTGTCAAAAGCAACCTCATCAACATCAAAGCAGGCACCTGCGAACACAACGACCGATGCGTCTGATTCAATTCGCCCACTTTCCGTCCATCGACGCCTTGCTGTTTCCCACCGAGTTTTCAAGTCCGGTAACTCAGGTCCATCCCCGATGACCAAAACATTTACCGGATCCCCTTGCACAGCCAACTCGTACGCTGCTTCGATCAACAAGTCCATCCGTTTGCTCTTCTGCAACCGCGCGGCACAAACGAGAACGGGGCGTTCAACATCTGGAAACCATTTCTCTCGACGTGACCTGATCGCCTCCGCTGAGCTTGACTCAATCAATTCTACATGTCGTTTGTAGTCCAAACTATTCATCATCAAATATAACCGGCTCGCATCAAATCCTTTGCTGATACCGATCTGTTTTGCGGAAGGACCGTAAAGCAATAACCCATTTGCAATTCGATAAAATAGAACTCGAACCCCGGCCAAAAACCCCGATTCTTCGTGACGCCATCCCTGAGTCCAAAACAGCACCCGTCGACCCCGTAGACGCGCCACGAATGCCGCCACCCAGGTGCTTAGGAATTTCCAGTCTCCGAGGAAGATGAAACATTCGTAGTCGCCGCGAAGAGTTGCGGTAACGACCCGCCGTTGCCATAAGAACCCTAACGGAAAGAAATGACATTTCGCCGCTCGAAAACCTCGATCTTCCAACCCAGGTCCCCACACCGGCAAACCCGGCATCGACTGGTTTCGGCTATCCCCAAAAAAGTCGAGATCAAAACGGGGATCTTCGAGAAGCGTTTCCAGTACTGGACGCCGATACTCGGCAAAAAAATGATAAACAAGGGCGATCTTGACTTTCTCTTTATCGACACTTCCTTCGTCATTGCTCGTCAGGTATTTCATCCCTAGCACTCAACCTCACCGAAAGCCAT
This sequence comes from Rhodopirellula sp. MGV, assembly GCF_002251265.1. NCBI lineage: Bacteria > Pseudomonadati > Planctomycetota > Planctomycetia > Pirellulales > Pirellulaceae > Rhodopirellula > Rhodopirellula sp. MGV. The sequence goes on from NZ_NPDI01000014.1 coordinate 10,992, forward strand.
TTCGTCGTCGCTCTCCTGCTTCTCGATAAACAACTCTTTGATCGTATGACTTGCCCAGCCTTGGTGCTGCAACGCCAATCGATCGATCATGATTGCAATGAAGAACATCCCTGGACTGGAGTAAAGTGTCCCTTCCTTAACGGAGAGGAACGTGTGAAACAACAGCACTCCGACAAGCCCCAGTGCTTGCCTTCTACCCTGCCAATCAGGCGGGATCTTCGCTGCGAATAGAATCGCGTTCTTAAGCGACCGCCAGTAGTAGATTGCCAGCATCAAGAACCCAAGAACCCCAAGCTCACAAAGCACTTCAATTGGAATATTGTGAACATAGAATCCTACGATCCGGAAAGAGCTACTTTCTCCCATACCTAGAAGCCATTCAAATGGCCCCGCATGCAACCATCGATTGATCAACTCTCGTGACATGTAGGTACGGCCTTCGACGGCAGAACTCACAGACCCTCCCCTCCAACGCGCCAGCCCCGATTCGCCGACGTAAATGAAGATCGCATAGACCATCGCGGAAAGGATGACGAGCACGAAGAATAGCTGAATCAACCCCTTTGAACTCGTTGTCCGATTCGTTGCGGCATAGACCAACGTCATCACCACACAGAAAGAGACGAGCTGACCACGAGATTGTGTCAGTACGATAATGTAGGCGCAGACCCCTACAATGATGAGCGTTGCTAAGCGGTGAAAGAATTTCTTTTGCATCGTCGCAACGGCAAACACCGCGACCACGGCCGCGCAACTCGCGGCGGCTAGCGGAGGTGCAAACAAGACCATCCTTCCATTCTCAATCGATGGAGTACTGAGTCGTATCCCCCTTCCCGTCCATTCGCAAGCAAACGCGATCAGCAACATGATCGGCGCGCCAATCAGCACTGTACTTTTTGCGGCATCTTCACATGCGCGCTGATGGGAGCAAAGAACGGGTCCAACAGCAAAATACAAAACGAAGTATGGCCATTGAGAGAAGAATCGCCCACGAAATGCTTCCGGCGAAAGTGTCCACAAGCCACTTAGCAATGCCAATCCATAAATCAGCAGAGTCAACACCTGCATTGGCGTAGGCTTCGCAGCATTGAAATCTGAAAGCAAGATCCTAGAAGCGGCAAACAACGAAACGAGACCGACACCTACGTTTACCAGATTTCCCCTTTGGATAAACAGCGGCGACTGAGACTGCAACAGCTGCTCCAGCCCAAACATTACGATCATCAGACCTATCGCGGCCCCGGGTCTCCGTATGCTAACCGCAGCCGTACCGCCCAAACACAATAAGAAGAATGCGATCCAGATCACGGTTTTGGCTTCCTTGCTTGCGTGCTTTTCCCGAAACCATTGTCTAGATGCTTTGCAACTTCACTAAACTGAAAACAAGTTTCAGTCTGCAATCCGTGCAAGTCTCGATAGCACCTTGTCCAATGAGCCCGATGATTGCGTGGTGAATGAAATTCCAAAAAGGCGGCTCGGGCGTCAGTCATATCAGGCGAATTTGCATGAACCGAAACTTCCTCTCCGCTCGCTATTTCGGCTAGCCGCGCGTGCATTGCCAATTCAATACCGACCGCAGACGTCGCGTCACATGTAATCCCCAAATTAAACGCTCGGGTCGCCCAACCAAGCCACCCCCAGTCAGAAGACACGACACGACGCCCAAGCTTCGCGGCAATCAATAATATGCTCGCTGAGCCGACATGCCGTGGATAGCAAACGGCAACCGTATCCGCTGCGACAAACATCGCCGCGAACTCGTCAGAATTTGAAAACCGATCCTGAACGGTAATTCTGGAGGAGAGATTCTGTCGCGTGAGCCATTCCCTCATTCTGTGTTCTATTTTGCCGATTAAAAGCAAGTGAATAGGCATCGATGTGTCGATCCGATTGATCGCCTCAATCAAATGCCTCGAACCCTTCTTCCCAGAAACACCACCGGGACAGCACACCAAATGTACGTCCTGCGGGACCTTCAGAAAATCTCTTGCTTCCTGCCTGCCTATCTGCTGCGAAACATCAATTAGCTCTGGCAGCAAGCCAGTCATTCTGTCGTGCCACCCTCGCTCGCGGAGCCAAGTCCACGCCAGAGGATCCAAATAATGAAGCTGCGTCCATCGTGACCGCTTTTGCATCTTGAGCGAGCAGACCGAGGCTAGTCGGCTACGAAGCCTCTCGCTCGTGTATGCAAACACGCCGCGCATCATTAAACCTTCTACGGCCACATCGGGTCGAAAGATCGCACTTGGCCGGAGCTGAGCTCCCCATGCCTGCGCGAGGCCGTCTGCATAAGGAACGTAGACATGTTTTACACGCGTCGAACTCGCAATCTCCGCTACCATCTCCAACCGCGATTTTGCATTTGCCATCGCTGACAAGTCTTTTCTGATCGCTGGAGTACCAATATGCTCCACTTGGGAAAACACATCACGCAAAAAAACGCGACCGCCCTCCTGCTCGAGGGCGTCTTCGGGGACCGCTAACTTCACGTCCGCGCCCAAACTGCACAAATGGCTCGCCAAATCGCCAACGTAGTGTGCGCGATGACCGGAGAGATTCGGCTCAAACACAAGTACCGACCCAGCCATCACAGTTTCCTCACCGGCTTTGCCGGCACACCCGCCGCTACACAATCAGCTGGCAAATCACTGACTACGACACTCCCGGCGGCAACAACAGTTCTTGCCCCAATCTTTACACCTTTGAGAACCGTGACATCTGCCCCGAGCCAGACATCGTCCCCAATCTCAACTGGCGCAGACTCGCCCGCCATCTTCGCTCGACGTGCCTGCCAATCGACGGGATGGAAATCAGTATCGAAAACTTTTGAGTTGGCTCCAAACATTACATGATTGCCGATGCTGATCCGCTCGACACAGAACACGCTTCCTCCAGACATGTGGAAACAGTCGCCGATCGTTAGAACCCCATTACTTCCAACAACGATTTGCACCGGGTGATTGATCCCCGCCCTATTGAATGTGGTGCTTCCAACAAGCAGCATGTCCTGACCGAATGACATCTGCCCACCTTTCGATCGGCGCAACTGTACCGGCCCACGCATGCGGGCACCCGGAGGAAATGCGATCTGATTGAAGATCAAAGCGCCCCGATTCCTGAGTTGCCAATACAGCAAGAACAACTTTCTCGCATAACTCAACATGCAGTGCCTCCATGCGTTGCCAGAAGTTGAGTGTAGACTTGCGCGGTCCGCTTCACATTTTCGCGTTGCGAGAAGCGACGGGACGCCACTTCATAACTTGCCCTACCGCACGCAGAGCGATAGGAGTCTTCGCAAAGCCTATTGACCGATGCTGTAAACGAGCTCGGATCGTTCCATTGGAACACTTCGCCTGATTCGCCAGGACTCATCATTTCTGTAAGGTTGGGCATGTCGGAAACCAGAGTAGGCTTCCCCATCGCGGATGCCTCCAACACACACCGCGCGCTATGCGGCTCGGTGAATGGGGCAACAACAACATCCGCAGCATTAATGAGTGCAATCGGATCGTCTACAAAATCCATTTGATCACAAACAGATGATCGAGCAATCGCTGCACCCACACGTGTCTCGTACTCCGACTTCGGAGAATGAAACCCAGCGATGACAAACCGTGCTCGTGGATCAAGCTTACCTGCCGATTCGTTGATTAGACTAGCAATCTCCAAACAACCGTTTGCAGGCGCTATTCGAGACAACGATAGAAACACAATTTCATCGTCGCTCCAACCAAGCTTTTTCCTAAACGACGGAGCATTGGTGAAAGCCTTTTCAAAAAACTCCTCGCCGACAAAGTTGTTGACCACGGTTCCTCTTGATGAGCCAACGTCTCCAACAGAAGACAATCCGTAGTGATCAATTCCAATGAAGTGATCCACATACTTTCTGTTCATTCGAGCAAGGTTTCTGCCCCACCAATCCCCAAGCAAAGGTTCTCGAACATGTGCCAATACTGGAATGCTCGCGTCAAAACGCTTCACCCCCTTGGCTGCGCCGACAAGACACGTGGAATTCAAGTGAACAATGTCGGGCCTGATCCTATCGACAACCTCGCTCGCACACTTTGCCATTCGATTAAAGGCGAGGACCGCGTAACCTCGTGCCTTTAGGGTTCTACATGGGGCGACAGTCGAACCATTGAACGGACGCACATCCTGCTCTTCACACACCTCTGCACCAGCGGCGTGGAACATCTCTTTTACTTTTTCATTGCCCATCCGCCGGGGCATGACAACGGTCTTTCGATACCGCTGAGAATCAAGCCCAGCAATCAACATCGAAAGGCTACGCGGAGCGCCTCCCATACCGATTGCGTGGTGGAAAAAAAGAACGTGGACTTTATCCATGAATTTCCTCAGCTGAAATTGAGTCCACGTGAGAGGAACCGCTCACTACGCCTCCACAGGACTAGCGACCAACCCGAACTACACGTCGCAACAGTGGCTGAACGCGATTCGCGAGAACATTTGCAGACTCGGGAAACAGTAGCCGGATCAAGACCGCGTAGAGGAACAAAAACACGCAACCGCTCACTCCGCCACGCAAAAACGCATTCGTACCCGCCATGACGACAAACTGCAAGTAAAGTGCCCCAACGAGTGCGATCACGCCACAAATCGCCGGGCCGATGAAAACAGCGATCACATCCGGTAAGCACTTCCGCGGGGATGAGACACAGAACAACACGTTCACAGGACCCAAAAACATAAAGTACGCAGTCGCACCAAATGCTGCGCCTAGAATCCCAAACTGACTCGCACAAACGGCAACCGCTGAAAGGAACAGCACCGCGTAAACAACACTTATCAATAGCAATCGATTAAATCGCCGCTGTGCCTGAAGCAACGCACCGGCTGGCGAACCAACACACCGAAATGCGAGTCCAAAACTTAGGATTTGGATGATTGGAGCGATCCCCTGATAATTTTCGTTGAATCCGATTTCGACTGCGGGATAGGCGATCACGATCTGCAAAAAACTTGCTGGGAACGCAATCAGCGCCAATTCCCGTGCGGCTCTAAAAAATGCAGCTGTTTGACGAACGGGCTCTTTCGAAAGCTGGCTTAGCCCTGCGAAAAGAACTCGGGTGATATTATTGGAAGTGAGCGAAAAAATCTGAATCGAAAGCGAGAAGGCCAAAAAGTAGATCCCAAGCGATGTCGAATCGGTGAACAATCTGACAATTACATAATCACCATGCCAAGTTGTCATAAAAATTAACTGCGCCAACGCAGTCGGTGCGCCCGCGACAACAATCGCTCGAATCAAACGTGGTGAAAACGAAATACGAAACTTCTCGCCACATGCTCTCCAAGACTGAATCGCATAAAAACCGGCAACAACCGGAACCGGAAGCAGCAGTGAGTACACCCCAAATCCAGAGACGACGAGGCAGATCCCTAGGCCAGCCTTCACCAGCGAATTAACTACTTCGATCATTGACAATCGTTGGTAGTTCATCTTCGACTGAATACAAGCTGTTGCGGGTGAACAAATGCTTGCGAAGACGATCGATACCGCAAAAAACGGTAATACGTAAGGTAACCGTGGCTCACCGAACACCCTCACAAGAACTGGGGTCGACGCCAAGAGCAACGCAGCAGCCAGAGTACCAAGGCAAATCGAAGCGGTAAGCCCGGGCCCAAGAAGACGAGACACCGCTTTTGGACGCGAAATCAGAATTTGCGATACACCGCCCTGCTGCAGAACTGACAACACCGCGGTGATCGAACTGGCCAATGCAAACAATCCGTACTCGTCGGGCGACAACAGCCGAGCATAAACCAGCTGAGCAGCCAGCGCCATCAACTTGGCAAGAATCGATGCGACCGAAATCCATCCGATCCCACGTATAGTCTGGCTAGTTAGTGAGTCTCCCATTCAAGCAATTCTTTCTGTGTTACCTAGGCTTCAACACGCACGTTATGCCCAGCGAATTTTCGCAGTGAGTTCTTCTCGGGCAGCAAAGAAATTGCACTGCAAGAAGTTTTCGTCATTGAATACGTTGTATTCCTTGAACTCCACTCGGTTAGGAAAAATTCGCCCTAGCTGATACCCATGGGCCTCCAACAAATCGTAGTAATCCTTGAGGAGACACCGTGATACAGCAGCAGCAGCGTTGTATTCAAATTGGATGGCATCAACGCGACCAGATGCGATAGTTTCTAGAAACCCCGATATGACCTTGTAGTCCATCCCTTCGACATCAATCTTCAAAAAGTCGATGTGATCAATGCCATTTCGCTTCACATAGTCATCGCCGCGCTGACATTCAGCAATTAAAAGCTCCGGCTTACAATTCCAAGGCAGCTCATATGCACTTGTCCCTGTCGAATTCCCAGGATAGTACTGTAGTTCCACCTCTTCGTTCTTATCTGACAAACCAGCGTCATTGATCAAGACATTCGGTCGACCACCAATGGCTTTCTCTAACTCCGCACGTGTCGATGGTACGATTTCAAACGCGTGCAATTGACAGTCTGGACATGTACTAAGAGCGACTTCTGCCCACTGCCCTTCGTTCGCACCAACATCAAAAATAACGAACGGTCTGCCTGATTCTTTCTGATTGACGCAGGCCTGCAGAACGTCCCTCTCACCGTTAGTATAAATGTCGTGGTTCGAGGAATTGAACTGTGCTTTGCGTATTCGATTTGCAACGCCCACGACCTTTCGCACGACCGCAGAATCGGGCCGATTTGCAATGTAATTAAACATCGCCCTAGACAAATACTTCTTCAACGTTGCACCAAACTATTTTAGAGGGGACATTGCAGCAAGTCGGTGCCGCCATGCCTCGAAACGACTGTCTTCCGGAAAAACTTGTAATGCCAGCGTGGTTACCTGGGTGGCTTCGAGGTACATGCCAGCTTTGACCATTTCATCAATCTGCTCCAAGTAGATTGATGCATCGACGGGCGAGAGCTCCCGAGCAACCATCAGTGACTTCAAACCCTCGGCAGTTTCACCCAATTCGAACAAGACCTTGGCACGCAGTCGCCAACATGCCGATTGTTGCAATAGCGAATCCGCTGAACTGCAGTCCAATTCCGCTGCTACCATCCGGAAAAAGTCATCCGCAGATACGCCAAGCTGCGTTCGGATCACAGGTGTCTTCAGAAGAAACCGTACCGCATATTGAAGATGCAGTGAATTCGCTGGCACGACTTCACTAACAGCGACTCCTGGATGGCGGGCGGCGAATCGAATCGCCTCCGCAACTGACGGCGGTTGCAACAGAGAGGCCATGTAGTAGCACTTAATCGCAATCTGCTCTGAATCGATTCCAACAGACTGCTCTGCTAATTGACCAAGTCGCAATAGCTGGCGTGGGAACCTTTTTTGCAGTTGAAATAGTCGAGACACCAATGCCAAAGAATCCACCTGATCAGGTTCGACGAAGTCAAGGTAAACCAACTTACTGAGCAGATCTGGATCAAGCGGTAAATCGACGGCGCCTTGCACCGCATGTGCATATGCTCGTCGATAGAATTCCTGGTAACTCGGCTTCGGCGCACTCGAGGCATCCGCTAGCGGACGAAGCCTGCGACCGGTTTTCGACGTCAAACTTATCGCTTGCTCCGCCTCCTCCGCGTTTGTCGGATTCAAATACTCGATTTCACTGAATCGCGCGCGTTGCTGTAGCAATGAACAGGCAACGCGGTGGAGCGCCGGCGAATCATCTTTGGTGAGAATTTGCTCGATACGCTCAATCCGACGATCAAGCACCGCAAAATCAGTAGCTGCCTGACCAATTAGAGCCTCTGCCGATCGAACCTCGCTCTCAACAATCGCATCGTCTCGCAAAACATTAAGCGAAGCCCCTATCGCTACCAGGAGAAAAACGACTGCTAAGACCTTACAACCCATTCTCGAAAACCGGACGCTTCGTGAGCCATCTGCCTCGAACCCAAAATTACTCTTTGAGAGGACAGCTGACATCAGCACAGAGAATGCGAATAAATTCGCAAATAGCACCAATCCATAGTCAAAGGTCTGCGTCCAAACTGTAGCTCCGAAAGCAAACAACCCCGCCGTCTTCCCGCCTTTTGCGATAGCCTCTTCCGTATTCAGACGATCGAGTTGGAGAAAGACAACAACAATCGCGATGACTAAGAAAATTCCACCTATCACGCCCTGGTCGACAATTGTCTCGATCCACAAATTGTCAGCATGGTGAAACCATGCCTCCGCGCTTCGGCTTTGATATGGCAAATAGGCGTAAGCGTAGGCTCCCGTCCCAGCGCCAAAGGGAAGATACGCTTTTGCTGAACGCATTGCGTCATACCAATGATCCCATCGCTGATCCTCCGCCTGACTCGCATCTTCAACCACCGCTCCTCGAAACACCAATGAGAACGCCTGCTGGCGGCTCGATTCCGACGCATAAATTGAACCGATAATCGCAACCGATAGTCCCCCAACGACAACTACCAAGGCAATCAATTTCCGATAACGCCCCCGGTTGACGACGAAGAGCAATGAACCAACCAAGCCAACGACCGCCACCAAGGATCCACAAGCGAGTAGCGCACTCGCCTGCAACACGATCGCCGCGATCGAATAGCTGAAAAGTGAGTCTCGAAAACTTTCAGCCAAACCCTCAAAGCTGAAACCGGACGAGAACTCACCTCGATGATTTACTTTTGCGTAGCGCCAATGGGCGACTCCGAGCGTCGCTGCAAGTCCGAATAAAGTGAAGAGCCCGGCATGATGCCTATTAACGAACGGCCCAAAACCGAGTGAGCCTTCGCGAGCCCAACCGCTAATTGAAAACGCGCTGTCCAACAGCGATACGAAATCAACAATCGACACCGAAAGCGACAGGGATAACAATACCGCGGGGACAACAGACGGCATTCTCGAACAGGCTAGAAAGACTCCAGCAATGACAATCGCGACACTCCAAAGCGCCGCCGCATGAAACGTCGAATCAGCATCAACCGAAAGCGGCAACTGATCGACGAAAAGCCCGGCGTGAGCAACACCTTTTTCGATTGGAGCAAGAGAATCGAGGAATTCGTTTGCTACGCCAGGCGAAAGCCTCTCAGCGATGGAGACTGGAAACGAAGTTCCCTGCACCCATGCGTATGCATTCCACAAAGCGAACACAAGGAAAACAACAGGCACTCGAAATCGCGGCAGGCCGTGAACAGACACCGCAATAAACAATACACTGGCAATCGAAGCAGCCACCACTGAGCCTACATATTGGCTCCAGTTGAGCGCGCCCCCGAAATCGATCGCCACTGCCGCCGGAACCATTGCCAGCAAGAAGCTAGCAATGGCTACGATCGTTTGCGAGCGCGACCTTACTCTCGATTGGCTAAGATAAGACATGAGTTGCGTTTGCAACCATCACAACACCAACGGCACACCGAGAAGCCGGCGCGCCGTTGCGAAAGCAAATCCGCTATCCAACCAGATCCAATACTAAGCGGTTGCTTGGCGCGATGCTTCGCTGCGGGCGAGTTCGAGGTCGTGGTCGACCATCAGTTCAGCTAGCTCTTTGCAGCTCGTCTCTGGCTCCCAACCCAACTTCTCTTTTGCTTTGCTGCAATCACCAAGCAACAAGTCAACTTCCGTTGGGCGGTAGTACCGTGGGTCCGTTTCGACGAACTCCTTCCAATCCAGATCCAAGTACTGGAACGTGTAATCCAAGAACTGGCGAATGGTGTAGGTCTCACCTGTCGCCAGAACATAGTCATCTGGCGTGTCGTGCTGGAGCATCATCCACATGCCACGAACATAGTCTTTCGCGTAGCCCCAGTCGCGTTTGGCATCCAAGTTTCCAAGATACAGTTTTTCTTGCAAACCAACTTTGATGCGGGTCGCCGCACGCGTGATCTTTCGAGTCACAAAGGTTTCACCACGGCGTGGCGATTCGTGGTTGAACAAAATCCCGTTGCAAGCAAACAGATTGTAAGCGTGACGGTAGTTCACGGTTTGGTGAAACGCGTAAACCTTTGCACAGGCGTACGGGCTTTGGGGACAGAACGGTGTCTTCTCAGTTTGAGGCGTTTCGAAGACGTCGCCGTACATCTCACTGCTCGATGCTTGATAGACGCGAACCTGCTTTTGCTGGTTCAGCTGGCGAGCCGCTTCGAGCACGTTCAACGCACCGACGGCAACCGTCTGCACGGTGTAAACCGGTGCATCAAACGAAACGCGAACGTGCGATTGCGCCCCAAGGTTATAGATTTCGTCCGGCTCAACATTCAGCACCAAGTTGGTCAAGCTCTGACCATCAGTCAAATCGCCGTAGTGCAAGAACAGCTTCGCGTTCTTGTCGTGCGGATCGATGTAGATGTGCTCGATTCGATCGGTGTTGAACGTACTGCTACGACGAACGATCCCGTGTACCTCGTAGTCCTTTTCGAGCAACAGCTCGGCGAGGTACGAACCGTCTTGTCCGGTAATGCCAGTGATAAGTGCCTTTTTCGTCATAGCCACGTTGATGGGTTCGGTGGTGATTTTTTAAACAACTGGTTCTGCCTGCCAACGCGGGCTCGACATGACCGCTAGACTTCTCGCAAACAGCCCGACTCGGTAGCTTGCAAATAGTCTTCGTAAGTTCTTTTGATCCCTGTTTCCAGGTCAATCTTCGGACTCCACCCCGTTGATTGGATCAAATCGGTATTAGTCCGCTTTACGGGGGTCCCATCCGGCTTTGACGGATCTTGAACAATCTTACCGGTGAATCCAGTCACCTTGGCAATCAATTCTGCCAATTCACGAATCGAAATATCGGTTCCAGTCCCGACGTTCACCAAGTTTGGTGGATCATCAAGGTTCACCAAGTGAACCAAACCTTGCGCCAAATCATTGACGTGCAAGAACTCGCGGCGCGGCGTACCTGTGCCCCAAATCACGACCTCTTCGGCATTCGTACGCACTGCTTCGTCGAAGCGGCGGATCATCGCCGGCATCACGTGCGAATTGCTGGGGTGATAGTTGTCACCGGGGCCATAAAGATTCGTCGGCATCGCCGAATGGAACAGAGCGCCGTACTGCGTCCGGTAATGCTGGCAAAGCTTAAGCCCGCTGATTTTGGCGAGCGCGTATGCTTCGTTGGTTGATTCCAACGGCCCTGTCAGCAAGCAATCTTCTGGCATTGGCTGGGGCGCCATGCGTGGATAGATGCATGTACTGCCAAGGAACAAGAATCTGCGAGTTCCATTTCGATAAGCCGCGTCAATCGAATTGGCGGCCATCATCAAGTTGTCGTAAATGAACTCTGCCGGATAGGTGTCGTTCGCATGAATCCCACCGACTTTGGCGGCGGCAAAAATCACGACGTCCGGACGTTCTTCGGCGTAAAAACGCTCGACCTCAGATTGCCGGGTCAGATTCAGTTCGCTGCGATCACGAGTCAGCAAATCTGAATCCGCAATTCCAAGCTCTTGCAACAGGCGGACCACAGCACCACCGACCATCCCTCGATGGCCGGCGACGTAGACGCGTCCCTTAGGAAGTTTGACTGCGTTCATCTTTGTTTAGAATCCGATTCCGTGGTACTCAAATCCGCTCTCACCCAAAGCAAGTTGCTTCAGGCGATTGCGTCCATCAAAGACGAATGCCGGCTTCTTCATCGAGGCATAGATTTTGTCAAACTCGACGTCGACGAACTCGTCCCATTCGGTCAAAACCGCAATCGCATGCGCATCCTCGGCCGCTTCATAACTGCTCGATGCGAACGTCACGTGGCTTTCGATCAACGCTTTCTTTGCGGGGCTGAGGCCATTGTCACCTTCAGCGAAAACGTATTCCAGTTCTCGAATGACCTGTTCAGGACTCACCTGTGGGTCGTAGATGCAGACGCGAGCCTTCTCTAACAAGAGATCGCGGCAAACATAAATTGCGGCCGACTCGCGAGTATCGTTCGTGTCCTTTTTGAACGCGAAGCCCCAGATGCCGATCTTCTTGTCCGAGACGGTATTGAACATCGTCCGAACCATGCGGCTGACGAAGCGTTCTTTCTGGTAGTCATTCATGCGGACGACTTGTTCCCAATACTGGGCGACTTCGGGAAGCCCGAAATACTCGCACAAGTACACGAGGTTCAAGATGTCCTTTTGGAAACAACTGCCACCAAAACCGACAGATGCTTTGAGAAACTTCGAACCGATGCGCGAGTCCGTACCGATTGCGGCGGCAACTTCATCGACATCCGCTTCGGTCGCTTCACAGAGCGCGCTGATCGCATTGATCGAAGACACACGCTGCGCCAAGAATGCATTGGCGGTCAGCTTGGATAGCTCGCTACTCCACAGGTTCGTCGTCAGGATGCGATCCTTCGGAACCCAGTGAGCGTACACGTCCACCAGTGCTTGAATCGATTCCTGACGCTCGCCGCCGATCAAAACACGATCTGGTTCAAGCAAATCTTCAATTGCGGTGCCTTCCGCCAAGAACTCTGGGTTGCTCAACACGTCAAATGTCGAGCCGTTGCTTGCGTTCGATAGGATTCGCTTGACCGCTTCCGCCGTACGCACCGGCAACGTCGATTTTTCAACGACGATCTTGTGCCCTTCAGAGACCTCGGCGATTCGCCGTGCACACTTTTCAACGAACTCGAGGTTCGCCGCTCGCCCGGCACCGACGCCAAACGTTTTCGTGGGAGTGTTGACCGAAATGAAAACCATGTCGGCTTCTTTGATCGCCGAATCGATTTCGGTGGTGAATGTCAGGTTTTTTCCGCGGCATTGCTTGACGATGTCATCAAGGCCTGGCTCGTAAACCGGCAACTGGTCCGAGTTCCACTGGGCGATTCGCTGTTCGTTGATGTCGACGACTTTGACATCGATATCGGGACACTTATAGGCAATCATTGCCATGGTGGGTCCGCCAACATAGCCGGCACCGATGCAACAAATCTTGGTAACACTCATGAATACGAATCGTCGCTAATTAGGGCTTAGTACAAGTCACTCTTAAACAAAACAAATCAACCGGCAGGATCTCAAGAGGTCGCCGTCTCATCCGGGGCAGGACCGATCGGATCCAACTGGCAGTCATCCAATTTGACGCTGACGCCTTGATCCATAAATCGCACGGAAACAAGCAGCCGCGTTTCCTGGTCTCTTCGAATCACCACGCCTTCGAATCCGGCGAATGGTCCGTTCTTGACTCGTACCTGCTGACCGGGCGAGATCCTTTCTTCGATCGACATCGGGGCGCCGATGTTGATCAAGTCGCTCACCTGCGATAGGTCAGTCAACAACATGTCAACGTCTGTAATCTCGGTGACCTTTTGGACGCACCCAGTGCAGACGGCTTTGTATCGGGATTCATCCGATCCGCAAAGAAAGATGTAGTTGGCGAACAGAGGGACGTAACTCGTTCGCACGCGTCCCGCCGGCGAACGGCGACGCTGTTCAATTTGCGGACCGTAATGCGCGACCTCTATCTCACGCAGCTGTCGCATTAACTGCTTCTCTTGGCGGCTTTTCGTATACAGCAACCACCACGCAGAACTTGACGCGACGTCTGACTCCAACAGATTCAGCGGAAACCGATCGGGCTCTTTCGGAAGAATGGGCACGAACTCAAAATCCTTGGTGTGATCGCATCAAACTAAACGAACTGCCGTTCACGCCAGCCCGAGAGTATGCGTCGAGTCGCCTCCAACGCATTCAAAATCAAGCCGCTTCAAGTGGCGTCTCGAACCGCGTGTCTCAACGATTTTAACCAGCGTTTTCGTCAAGACCGGCACCATTTGAACGGGCAGCGCGGACTTCGTCCACCTGGGTGACACCTTCGCTCAAATCCGAGCCTTTGTTTCACCCACAACGCGGTTTTCCATCCCGACCGCCAACATGACACTTTGGACGGTCAAGTTAACTTAACCCTTCCCAAATACCTATTGGCTACGATCGATGTCGGCGCAAAGGTTTACCCTCAATCACTTTGGCCGTCCCGGTTCATCGGACATTCCCGAACAGGCCGACAAGTCGGAGACCTGTGCCTGCTTTGCCGATATTCGCAATTGAGCTTGCGAGCGACCATAACGCCGACAGCCACGACGCCAATCCGATGACAGCTGCCGTCACAGACAACGTGACGTCGTCCCAAGATTCCGCTACCGCGTTCATCGAGCATTCTTTAATCCATCACAGAACGCTCGGCGAATGCCCACGATAGAGCCGCGAAAAGAGTCGCAACGCAGGCGGTGGCTTAGCACTGGAAGGGGCAAACAAAAAAGGCAGTGTCCGGTGTGCGGACACTGCCCCATGTTTCAAAATAGACACGGCGAGATTAAGTCAGGATCGTTGACGTATCGCTGTGACGCTCGGGAGCATTAAACCGTGGCGAAGGCGTCGAAACAGCCTTTTCAGCCCCACCAACATGCATGCGTTCTAGTTCGTCGATTACCAACTTGACCTGTGGCTCAAGATCCGCGAGACGCATCGTCAAATCAGCAATGCGTTCGTGGATACCGGGCGAGTCCGCCGCCGCGACGACGTGCAAGGTTCCGATATTCACTCCCAGCGACTTGCCTTCGGTCTGAATGATGATCGGCCACCGCATTTGAATTTGGTTCAATCGGTCAGGCATCCGAACCGCGGACCAACTTGCGTGGTAGCCCTCGTGAATCCAGGAAAGGTTCAAATCGATACTGATCTTTGCCAAGTTGTGGACTTGTGCAAAGTCGACCAAGGGCTCCCAGACGACTCCCCAATCACCGGTACCCTGCAACGGGACACAGCGATGGTTCTTTTCAGTCAGCCCCTGTGCGGGTGTGATGAAGAATGACCGCGTCATGTGAGTCGCTTTCATCATCAGCAACTGGCATTCTGCATAGCCAAAGGAACGGGTCACCACCAGGAATGCGCCCGCAAGCACGATACCCAACATCGCCAGCCAGGGCATTTCGAAATGCACCGAGGCAACTGCCAAGGTTGTCGTTACCGCGCTGAGCAATGCCACGATGCCAAGCATCCCTTTGTGGCCGTATTTCTTGTCCAGAAGGTGGTGCAAGTGCGCACGATCGGTCGCATAGATACTGCGCCCGGTCAACCACCGCCGCGCAATCGCCGCGGTCGAATCGAACAAAGGAATCGCCAAGATTCCGATTGGTGCAGATGCCAACAAAGTCGATCCCTTGACACTGCTCCAGACCGACAGCACTCCAATGAACAAACCGATTGTCATGCTGCCCGCATCACCAAGGAAGATCGAAGCGGGCGGTTTATTGAATACAAGGAAGCCAATCAAGCTGCCAGTCAGACAAAATGCGAACGCGGCTCCCAAGGGCGATCCCTGCGTCAGACTAAGCACAGCCAGTCCGAATGTAATGAAACAACCAACGGTCGTCGCCATTCCGTCTGCGCCGTCAATCAGATTCAAAGCGTTCACACAAACCAGCAGCCACAACACTGTGACAGGAAACGCCAGCGAGCCGAGATAGATCTCAAAGCCCATCAACCCAATCTTGCTAACAACCGTTCCGCTGCCGACCAACACCGAGATGATCAGGATCTGCATCAACAGTTTCTGGCGACCACGCATCAGCCACACGTCGTCAATTAAACCGACCAACATGATCGCCGATCCCGCGAACACGAGCCGGTACCACTGATTGGCAACGTACCCTAACTCGAATGCCCCAAAATGGCGGTCGTACAGAATCGTCGCGGCAAAACCTGCGAGCACAGACGCTAAAACCGCCAGCCCCCCACCGAGAGCTATTGGCTTACTGTGCAGCTTTCGTTCTGCGTCTGGCTTGTCGACCATTCCGACCAAACGGGCGAACCCGCGAACCGCCGGGACGAAAACGAGGGCCGCTGCGATCGAAAAGACTAGTGATATCAGAGTGAGCGAAGTCATAGATGTCGTTTTGCACCACCGTTGAGATTCATACCGCCTGTTGACTTTCTGACTCGCACCTCTGGGGTGAGCTCGTCAGTAAAGTCTACCCGACGATTTCAGACCGCCTCAGTCTAAAAGCGAAAGGTCAAATCAGAATGCCTTCTTTCTGCCGATTGGGTTGCCTTTGCAACGATCAGAGGGAAAGCCCACCCTGAAATCCGAGGCAACTATGGCAGTTCATTGTAATTGGAACGTCTGTCAAAAATGCTAGAACCCGCACAAGCCGCGATTCCGTCAGTTTTCATTAAATCCTCTTCACCGTTACGGCGATAAACACCCCTAGGACGGTCCGCCCCAATCGGGCTTGTCGTCCGAATTGATTAAACAAGCGACTTCGAATTCCGCCAGCAGCCAAGGGGGGCCAAATGGCGATTCGTTCTGACAGTGCGTCCAACGCACCCGAACAAAATTCCGTTCTATCGGGTCATTCGCAAAACGACTCGATTTCCCGCCAGAAAACGCAACGACGCCTTAGGATGAGGTCTCTTGCGCTGGCAGGCACCGCGGCCCTCATCCTGACCGGTTCTGCCGGATGCTCAATCCTTACCAATGCGTATAGCTACGCGAGAAAGTCCGATTGCTTGGACGATTTCATGCTATCGCATCGCAACAAGGTCTTTGCACAACGCGCCTGGTTCCGTGAAGCAAGCTGCCATGCTGGCCAAGCGAACCTGTCCGAGTTCAAAGCGGGCTTCATCAAGGGCTACATCGATGTCGCCAACGGCGGATCCGGCTGCACGCCCTCCGTCGCTCCCAGCCAATACTGGGGGTGGAAATACCAATCCCCAGGCGGACAAGCTGCGATTGGAGCGTTTTTCGCTGGCTATCCGTATGGTGCGAAAGCGGCAGAACAAGACGGCCTGAGCAATTGGTCAAACGTTCGCCCGCACCGCCTGCCAAGCGACCCAGACGCCGAGCCGGCAACGGAAGCGACACCCGCGCCCGCTCCGGTCATGTACGGTCCAGACGGAATGCCGCTTCAGGAATACATCGTTCCTGGCAGTGAAGTCGAAGTCATCATGCCAAGCAACGGCGAACCTTACCCAGGCAACACACCGTTGCCGACGGAAGAACTGCTGCTGTCGCCAGAAAGCGGCGAAACCTTGCCAATGCCTCAATCGAGCACGATCGAGAATCTGGACTCGGCAGAGATCCTGCCCCAAGAGCCAGCTCAAACGTTCGTCCTTGAGTCGTCTCCGGCGTTACCAAGCGATGTTGAATCCTACTCGCTGAACGACCAGGCGACACAAACCGGCCCCGAGCAAGAGCTTCCCGAAGACGCGATCGAAGGCATCTTTGGCAGTATCGACTTGCCGACCAACGCTGGTCACAGTCCTGCCGATTTCGCGTTGCCCCCAGTTGGACCGGCGGCTGCAACCGCTGACGCTGACGGCAACGACATTCCCTTCAAATTTGAATAAGCAGCTCGTGGCCAAGAATCCACGCTGAATACCCTCAGTGAGAAGTTCAAGGATGAATACAACCCCTTCAAACTTGGTTCAGAGCCAGCAGGACGCTGGCAACGGACGACGAGCACAACTGTGGCGCCAGATCAAGCGATTCGGCTTCACGATCGCCGCATCGACCCTGTTTGCCGGTTCAATGACCGGTTGCTCGGCATTGACACAACCGATCGATGGTATCCCGGCCAGCCGGGTCCCTCGACAATACTTTGCCGAGCCAAAGAACGACTTGGTGCCCGTCGACATCTCGCTGCTGACACTCGAGCCGCCACGCGAGTACGTTCTCGGTGCGGGTGACATTCTGGGTGTCTACATTGAAGGTGTGTTGCCATTCAATCCACCGAGCTCACCACCCGAACCGCCGCCAGTGAACTTTCCCGACGCGGAAAGCACCCTGCCACCGTCGATCGGTTACCCAATCGCCGTTCAGGAAGATGGCTCACTATCGCTGCCTTTGATCGAACCACTGAACGTCAACGGACTGACACTTGATCAAGTCCGTGACGCAATTCGCGATGCCTATATCGACAACGATATCCTTCGCACCGACAAAGCTCGCCCGATTGTCACGATCATCCAAGAACGCACCGTCGACGTCATCGTCGTCCGTGAAGACGGCGGCGGCGGACAAGGCTTGCTGCGAAACGCAGCCAGCTCCGACTTCCTTCGCGGCGGTTCGGACCGAAGTGCCAGCGGTGGTCTTGTCAAACTAAAGGCCTACCAGAACGACATCCTGCACGCCTTGGTCGAAACCGGTGGACTCCCCGGCTTGAACGCCAAGAACCAAGTCAAGGTTTTGCGTGCGAGCACCCGAAATCGCGAAGCCCGTGAAGAGTTCTTGGCCAAGTATCGCAAACAACGCCTCGCCGCGATGGCTGACCCCTGTGCCTGCCTGCCAAAGCTTCCCGAAGACCCCACGGTCATGCGAATTCCGCTGCGTCTACCACCGGGAGAATCGCCGAACCTGACTCAAGAAGACATCACGCTGCAAGAAGGCGACATCGTCTACATCGAATCACGTGAAACGGAAGTCTTCTATACCGGCGGCTTGCTGCCTGGTGGCGAGTTCCCACTGCCTCGCGACTATGACCTTGACGTCCTTGGCGCGATGGCGATGGTTGGAAATGGTGTCTACGGACAGTCAAGCCAATCGCAACGCTCCGGCGGCATCGGCGGACTCGGTGGTGCGATCGCGACAATCCCACCAGGTCGCCTCTACATCCTTCGCAAGACGGACTGCAATGGCCAGATCGCGATCGAAGTCGACCTCGCCAAGGCGATCAACGAACCAAGTTCTCGACCGCTGATCAAAGCGGGCGACACGCTTGTCCTGCAGTACAAACCAGAAGAAGAAGTTCTCAACTTCGGTCTTGGAACCTTCTTCACCTACGGGATTCGCGAACTACTCCGCAACTAGCGGACAACTCGACTCCCTGGAAAACGACAACGCCGTGCGACTGGCTTCAGTTGCACGGCGTTTTTTATGCTTACGAAAGAACACTCTGAACCTAGCGAAACTTCAGCTAGCCCCGGTGCTGCCAGTCAATTCCAACGCCAGATCCTTAGCACCTTTCAGATCCAACTTGCCAGTTCCCAACAGCGGGATCGCATCGACTTCGTAGAACGAATCACGACCGGGAATGAAAAGGTTTGGCAGCCCCGCTTCTTTCAGCCCCGCCAGAATTGCTTCGGTATCAACCGCAAGGGGACGATGCAGTACGATCAGTCGCTCGCCCTTCTTTGAATCTGGAACCGCGGTCACACAAACATGCATCGCGCCTTCGTCAGCGTCCGCGGCCTCTTCGCCTCCGCCAACACGGCCAATCACATTGCAGATCTCTTCTTCGACTTTGACGTGTGGCACCATTTCACCGCCGATTTTCGAAAATCGACTGAGTCGTCCGGTGATGTGAATGAAACCTTGGCCATCGATGTGGGCAACGTCACCGGTGATGTAAAAGCCATCTTGGATCGCCTTTCCCGTCAGGTCATCACGGTTTGCGTATCCGGCCATCACGTTGGGACCGGCGATCAACAACATGCCGTCTTCGTCAGCTTTCATCTCCTCACCAGTGTCTTGCGAGACCACTTTCGCGCAAACGCCCGGCAACGGACGGCCGACTGAGCCTTCGATCCGATCAGGCTGGTGAACGGATGGCGAACGCGTTGGCGGAACGTTTACTGACACCAACGGACTTAGCTCTGTAGTGCCATACCCTTCGACAGGACGCACGCCGAACTTTTCTTCGAACGCTTCGAACAACTCGCCTGGCATCTTCTCGGCCCCGACCACGCAAATGTCAAGCTTTGCGAATTGCTCGGGAGCGACGCGACGAATGTATCCTCGGACGAACGTTGGCGTCCCAAGGATTACCGTGACACCGTATTTCTGCGAAAGCTTTCCAACTTGTTTCGCGTCCAATGGATTGAAGTGATAAACGCCACAAGGCCCCAGCACCTGCGCGGCCCACAGAGTGACGCTGTATCCGAATGAATGAAAGAATGGCAATACACCCAATACCACGTCGTCATCATTCAGACGAATCGCTTTTTCAATCGCGTCGACGTTGTGGCTGATGTTACCCTGAGTCAACATGACGCCTTTGGGCATCCCCGTCGATCCGCTGGTAAAGATGATCGTCAACAAGTCGTCGATCTTGACACGGTTCAAACCAAGGATCTTGAACAGCATTCGAGCCGGGACAAGATTCGCCTGCAAAAACGCAATCGCCTTGTCCGCCGTCGACACCTTGTCTCGCACCGATTCCAACGTGATCACATCCGAATCGATTTCTAACCCGATCTTGCTTAGAAACCGTTCGCTTGTCAGCACATGCTTGATGCCGACTTCCTTGATGCAGTAGTTGATGACTTCGCTCGAAACGGTGTAATTCAAATTCACCGCGACGCGACGATCGAAAGCGAGCGCGACGTTGACGACCACTCCGCCAGCACTCGGCGGCAGCAAGATGCCGATGTTCTGTTCGTCTTTTGAAAACACCTCACGGGCAAGCATCCGACGAAGCGCGAGAGCTCGCGTCAACGCATCACGCCCCTTCAACTCGGTACCCATCGAATCGGCGATTTGCAATCGACTCCCTCGTCGACGCCAGGCGCGAATCAAGGACTTACTTAGCAGAGGAAATTCGCTGCGGTGCTCGACTTGTGCACGGGCCGCGAGCTGGGCGACTTGCGAGCGAACGATTTCTGTTGGTGTCTCATGCTCAAGCGGCTTGCCGATATACAGCGTCAGACGTCGACGAAATTTGTTTGGCCACTTCAAGAAGAATTTGCCGCCGGAAAAGCTGAAGATACTCCCCCACATCCCATCCAAATAGAACGGAACGATTGGAGCATCGTTGCCCTGAAGGATTTTACGGAACCCGGGCTTGAAACCCTGCAACTGCCCCGTGCGTGTCAGCGTTCCTTCGGGAAAGATCCCGATGACGTCGCCGGCCTTCAAACCTTCGCGGGCCGTCTTCAGTGCGCGCGCGATGGACTTGGGATTCGTCAGCATCAGGATCGTACCAAACGCTGCGGCTACCCACTTCGTAAATGGCGTCGCAAAGTTTCCGCCGTCAACGACGAAACGAACGTTTCGAGGCAGCATCCAAAGCAGCACAGCACCATCGATCCAAGAAACGTGATTGCCGACGATCAGATAGCCGCCTTCCGCAGGCAGATTCTCTAACCCGACAACATGCTTCCGATACAAAAGTGACAAAAGAGGGCGGATCAACGCGCGAACAAAGACACGCGGCGCGATCAACGCGAACCCGGCCATCGACAAGACAATGGCAATGACAAACCCAAAGATATACCAACCCATGCGCGACGTTTCCTACCCTACGTGAGGCTTCCTCCCAAGCGAGGCTTTTGTCGCCACCTTGCGTCCAAAAAACCTGCGGCAACCGAGCAACCATTCGCACGGACGCAGCAATTCGCTACCAAGAGAACCCAAAAGAATAGGCGAAGAGGGCCAATTCGAGCAACACCGCGGCCCCCACATCAAATCCGGGATTGTGTAGAAACCGCCCTATGGTGCCGCAGACGCGCCTTCCGGCACGCCCAATCACGCATCGCCGCTCGGCCGCAATCCAACGGAAACTCCGGGCTGCGGCCCTCGCAACTGCCAGCGATCAGTTCGCCGCCGGCTCTTGTTTGAGAAACGCCAAGCGAATTCCCAACGCCTTGGCGGCAATAATTGCACTCACCGGCGCCAAGAAACTCAACAGCGCGCCCATCTTCACCGAGTCCTGAATCGGACCGGGATCAGGGAACGCAGCGGTTGAGACAAACAACGCCACGGTAAAGCCCAGACTGGCAATACACCCGATTACGGTAACGTGCTTCAAATTCATTCCGCCCGGCAGTTCCAACTTCAACACACGAACCGCAAAGTAGCTGAACGCGAGGATCCCAACCGGCTTGCCAATGAACAAGCCCAGCGTTACCAACCAAGTTCCGGCACCGACACTTGAAAGCACCACCCCCGCGTTTACCAATGCGAACAAGCCCAGAATCAGCTCCACCGGCTCCTTCCACCAGTGTTCAAACTGGTTCAAAGTGTCCGATTGGCTGCCGTCTTCGGCAAAGAGACCCTCATCGCGTTTGGCGTGAGGAAGCGTTGGGATGATCGGCACCAAACCGAGCGCGGCGTGAATGCCCGACATGTAGAACGAAATCCAGCTCAGTACGCCGGGGATCGCCAGATACCACCAAAAGTTCTTCACACCCGCTCGGTTGAACGCAACCCCCATCGCAACCGCAGCGGCGGTCAATCCCAACCACCCCAAGTTGACATCGCCCGAAGGATAGAACACCGCCAAAATCCCCAACCCGACAGCGTCATCTGCAATCGCCAAAAGCAGCAGGAACGAGATTGCCGGGTGACCATTGCCGAAAATCAGGCGCGCGATCAAGTAACTAAACGCAATGTCCGTTGCACAAGGGATCGCCCAGCCATTGCCAAGTTCACCATATTGGCCGACCATCAGGGCACCAATAATGTAAACGATCGATGGCCCGACAACTCCTCCGGCAGTCGCTAACAGTGGCGTCGCGGCAGTCCGGATGTTTGACAAAGCCCCGCCCGGCAAGATCGATTCCCAAACTTCCTTTGCCGCGATCGCAAAGAACAGTGCCATCAGGATATCGTTGACGAGGAAGTGGAACGTCAAACCATGGGCATCGTGGCCGTGACTAGCCACGGGCCAAAGATTGACATGGACAAAGTTGTGATACGAATGCCCTGAAAACAGTCCGTCCGCATTTGCCCAGATCAGGGCGAGTAGCGATCCGAGAACCAAGAACATTGAATTGCTGTATAGGAATTCGCGAATCGGCTGATCGCCCTTCGGCTTCGACATCTTCTTTCTGCCCCAGAGATTTGAAAGCTGTGCACAAGTGATTGAAAAAATGGCAAACCGGCTGACAGCCCAATCGCCGCGCAACCCTAGTTCCCATTTATTCGCCGACCGAGAAAAATGACACACGCCGGCCGTGCACTGAGGGTGAAACGCCACACCTGTCGCAACCTTCTCTCCACCTTTCACTGGACTTCCGAATGAATCACGACACGTCTACCACCCTTTTCATCGCTCCTGCCCCGCCAAAGGTGCGATGAACCTGGGCATCCTTGGCAAAACATCACTGCTCGTTGCGCTGCCCAATCGACTGTCACTCGACGCCGTCACGGTTGGATTGGCATGGAACACAGTCATTACCAATGAATTTACGGGCCGACTTCCCGCGTGGCACGAACTCCTAATCATCGGGACTTCAATTTGGATCGTCTACACGATCGACCGGCTACTCGACGGGCGAACGCTTTCCGAAGACACACCGGCAACTGACCGCCACCAATTTCATTCGCGACACAGCTCCAAGCTTTTAATGGCTTGGCTGACCGCGGTTGCAGTAGTCGCTTGGTGCTCCGCCTACCACGCCACCGAGACACAACTCCGCTGGGGAATCGTTACCGTTGGTTTAGCGATCTGTTACGTCGTGAGCGCGCAATTGCTGAACCCGATCAAAACGCTATTTCCGAAAGAGGTTCGAGCCGGTGCACTGTTTGCCCTCGGCGTTTCACTCGTCGCCTGGTCCGATCACCGGACCACCGCTTGGCAGCCACTGTTGCTGATCACAATCCTCTGCGCCGCGATGTTCACAATCAACTGTTTGATCGTGTCGGCATCCGAATCGGAAATTGACGTAGGACAAGGGAACGACTCGCTCGCCCGGCGTCACCCGAAGTTGACCGAACGCTTCATCTTGATGATCGCTCTACACACCGCCGTCACGATCATCGCCATGACGACGGCTCAGATACCGATGACCATCGGACTCTGCATCTTGACCAGCGATGCATTGCTCGTTTCGTACGTCATCCTGGAACAGCGGCGCAGCGTTCGCAAACTGTCACCGTCGGCTTGGATGGCGTCACTTGCCGACGCCGCAATCGCCGTCGCCCCTTTGACCTGCATCGCACTTCTACAACGATGAAGTCCTCCCGATCATCACGCGGATACGATCGCCTTGCACCGATCTATCGAATGCTTGAGGTGTCGATGTTCGGAGTTCGACTACATCAAACTCGCCTCGCATTGCTGGACCAATTGCCATCGATCCAAACCGCGTTGTTCCTAGGTGACGGCGATGGCAGACTGCTTGAAGCGTTTTGCAAACGTCAACCACATGCCGATGTGACCAGCATTGATCAAAGTCCAAAGATGCTTGCGAGCCAGAGGTGTCGGATTGATCGCCTCAGTCACTCTGGGCAGATCCATTTCGAACTTGCCAACGCGATCGATTACAAGCCACCTGAACAATCATTTGATTTGATTGTCAGCGCCTACTTCTTGGATTGCTTTACCGAGCAACAACTCCGTGAATCGTTGCCACGATGGCTTGCCGCGCTCAAGCCGGATGGGAAGTTGTACTACGTTGACTTCTGCGTTCCCGACGTTCGTAACGAAACAATCACGCGAACAGGCCGCTTCCGTTTCCAACTGCTGCTCTATCTGATGCATCGTTTCTTTGCAGCCGCAACGGCACATCCCACCCGGACGTTGCAACCGATGGAATTGCTTATCGAGAGCGCAGGCTTTCAACCAATACACGTCGCCACAGAAATCGATCCGATGTGTACGTGTAAGATCTACCAATCAAAAAAGACCGCCCTTCGTCCGTGAAGGTCGGTCTCGAGTTTTGTCACGTAGTTGATGGCGCAGCACGTCCATGGCATTGACCCAGTCCAACCGAATTAAGTGACAAAACGGAAGTTACTTTCCTAGTCGCAAATCGGGGTTTGACTTGCCGGCAATCCGTACGAGCCGACTTCCAATTTTCAACCGCAGATCCTTGCGGCTGTTCCGGAACAACGTCTCCTACGCTATCCCAAAATGGCTTTGTCGCTGAACATGAAAATTCAGCCGTCCGGGGCTAATTCAAGCAATGCCTTGGGGCGGGTGGTCGCAATGGACGAAGCTGTGTCACGCGACCGACGTGAGCTGGAAGCACAAAGCGAATCGATAGTTCGCAAAAGCGTTTGTCGAATCACGACAAAGCGTCTCCCGTGCACGAGTGAAGAGCAGTACTTGGCTCGGAAGCAGAACAACTTTTCCACAACCCGAGCGAGCAGGAATTTGCCAACGTTGGCACCGAATGTCAACAACAAAGTTTGACGACTGAGCGATGTAGCAAAGCACCAAGATGGAAAGCGTCGGCAATTTTCGATGCGAAATGGACTCAAAATTTTTTTGGTTTGTTGTGACCAATTGAACCGGTTGAACATCACTTGCAATGACGCCAACGAACGCGCGTGGCGACTGGCGAGTTGACTTTCAAATCGATGTCTAGAAATGCCAACTACCATCGCGCATCTCGCGTTCGTTTCGAACATGATTTCGACGCGCAACGACGGACGAAGTTATCAACGATGCGGCAAAACACATCCGCGTTTCGGTCGATCTTTCGATTCACATTCGCAAGCAATTTGCGAATGTCATCATTGCCGCCACTGAAAGCGATCCGAAAAATTTTTCGGATCAACCAACTAGTTCTCCGCCGCGTCCTCCGGATCTTGATACACTGCGTCGGTCGCATTGGCGAATGAATCGAATGCCACGGCAATTCGCCGTCCCAATCCCGGTGCGCGTTTTGTCTGTCGGTCTAGCACGGGTTGCAACTACCTCCGTCACCAATGACAGCCCTTTCTTCTCATCGAACGTTCAATCGATCTCGGATTGCCTAGTGAAAGACAGCTCGTTGGAAGACGTTTCGATTGAACAACCATCCGATCCTTCCGGTGACTCGCCTTCGCATTTTTGGACAACGGAGTATGTCAAAAAGATGCGTTCGTTGCTTGGGAACGATGTCTGTCGCAAGCTTGGGATTTTCGAACTCCCCAACGACTTTCTTCTCTCCGTTGTCGTCCCCGTTTACAACGAAGGCGGGACCGTTTCATCGGTTGTCGATCGCTTGACCAACACTGGCTTGCCGATGGAAATTATTCTGGTCGATGATGGCAGCCAAGACGGAACCCCCGAAGCGCTCGCAAGCCTGTCGTCACGTCCGCACGTTGTCGTGTTGACCCACTCGCACAACCGTGGCAAGGGGGCGGCGATCCGAACGGGAATCAAGCACGCCAAAGGTGACATCGTCGTTATCCAGGACGCCGACCAAGAATACGATCCCTCCGATTTTCGGTACCTGTTACAGCCGCTCCTGGCCGAAGAAGCTGACGTCGCGTACGGCACCCGATATGGCCATTACGACCGACAACTTTCCCCTTGGTGGCATCAAGCCGTAAACGGTTTGATCTCCTGGCTCGCCAGCCTTGCGATCGGTATCCGACTCAGTGACGTTGAAACGTGCTACAAGATGGTGCCACGACGACACCTGATCGATATCCAGGAGCAACTGCAAGAATCACGTTTCGGAATCGAAATCGAATTGACAGCCCGTCTTGCCCGCAAACGACTTCGATTCACCGAACGCCCGATTCGTTACCGACACCGCTGGTACGACGAGGGAAAGAAAATTGGATGGCGAGACGGCGTGAGCGCGCTTCGCTGCATCATGAAATACGGGCTCTTGCGACGCTAACACCGGCCGCGAAGGCGAATTTTTCGCGTATCTTCATCTCACCGCACAAGTCAATTCGGCTAGAATTGACTCCTCGGTCGGCCAGACACAGCCGGTATCGATATTTCGGAACGAATGAACTTTGCGTCTGACAATCAACTGACACCCCCATCCGATTGCCCCACCCCAGTCATGCGAATCGCCTTTTCCCATCGGATTGCCGCATTGCTTCTTACCGCATGTTCAACCAGCTTGCCATCCAATGCGGCTGATTGGCCTGGGTTCCACGGGCTCGGTAAAGCGGGCGTCGTTTCCAATGCGACACTGCCAGCAGGACTGTTGGAACAGAAAACAAAATGGTCATTGGACCTCAAGTCGCGTGACGTTGGTTCCGTCGCCGTACAAGATGGGCGTGTTTATTTGTTGGCAATGTCTCCCCAGTCAGAAACGATCCGCCTGATCGCTGCTGAACTTGCCACGGGAAAAGAACTTTGGTCGCAAGAGTACCCTCAGCTGGCCAATCACCTGCACAGCCGCAACACGCTTGCTTCAAGCACGCCAGCAACCGACGAACAATTCGTCTACATCGCCAACAGCGATCGCCAACACACTTGGTTACGGTGCCTCGATCATGACGGAAACCTGCAATGGTCTCGTGACTTCGGTCCTGCGCAAAGCCAGCACGGTTTTGCAACGTCCCCAACGGTCGTTGGCGATACAGTCCTGCTGAATTTTTCCCAGCAGAACGAACAAGTCCGCGACGGCGAACCAGGAACCAGCCGGATGATCGCCGTCGATCGCAAAACCGGCGAAACCCGCTGGTCAACGCCAGTGACATCCACCCGCGTTTGCTATGGCGTCCCCGCTGTGATTAACAACCAAGTCATCGGCGCCAACACCGGTGACGGCGTCTTCGCACTCTCGCTCGACAACGGAAAACTACTTTGGCGTTTGCCAGCGTTTAAGATGCGTTGCGTTAGCTCACCACTGATCATCGACGATCTGGCGATCGGAACGAGTGGCAGCGGTGGTGGTGGAAACCATTTGGTCGCCGTTCGAATTCCCTCGAAACCAGGTGAAACGCCAACCGAGGTGTACCGCGTTGAAAAATACGCGCCGTATGTGCCCACCGCGGTTATTAAAGACGGCATGCTTTTCATTGTTGACGACAAAGGCATTGCGTCTTGTGTCGATGCCAAGACTGGAAAATCGAAGTGGACCAAACGGATTGGCGGCAACTTTAGCGCATCGCCGATCATCGTTGGCGATCAAATGCTGCTGACCAGCTTGGAAGGCGAAGCCACGGTACTAAGTGCAACCGGAAACTACCAAAAGATCGGACAAGTCGATCTCGGTGCCAGTATCGGTGCGACCCCAGCATTTGCAGATGGTAATCTGCTCATCCGCGTCGGCGACGAACTTCGCTGCTACTGATTCGCACGCGCGAACACTAACTATGAAGCACGCTCCTCTTGTTTTTAACGGCAACGGTTGTTCGTTGACGCTGATCACTCTGGTCTGTCTTATCACAACCGCAATCGGACAAGGATGCTCTAAAAAAGACCTCTCCGAAATCGCTGACTCGATCTCCGAAAAGGGCGAGTCATTCGTTAAGGAAAGTCGCAAGCTCACCGATTCCTTGGTCAACGAGCCTGAACAGCCTCCTACGCCCACCGGTGAACTCGAGTTGCAATTTGACACGCCCGTTCGTTTCGAAGCGGCGAATGTACAAGTCTTTTGTGTCGGTTACGGGCGTCCCAATTCACTGCAATTGCTCACTTATGATGCGAGCGCCGATCGGTTACCGGATTCCGGGCTCTTGATCGAAGCGGCAACAGAGATCGAAACCGTCGCGCTGCTCGTCGGAAAAACGCTCGCCTGCAACCTATTTGTTGCCACCGGTTACAACCGCCCCGTCCTATCGACCTCGATTGAGACCCCCGTCGAAGTGCGTTTCGACGCGATGAATTTCTCCGCCGGAACTGTCACCGGGACAATCTTGCCTTGCTCCCTAAAGCGCCTGACGGCGAAATGGTCGAACTCTCTGGCGGTACCTTCACCGCCATCATGCTTTCGGAGTAAGTCGTGTTGTTGGGATCTGTCCGAATTGGCCAGCGAGCAATCGCTTTGGCGATGTGGTTGGCGGCGTTGTCGGTTCTGTCACCCAAAACGCATGCCGCCATCTCTGGCGAGCACTATTCCACCAGACCTCTCGGTGTCATTGACGGAGCGGCAAAACAAATCGCATTGATGTACCAGTTACTCTCCGAATGGGAGCAGCTCACCATCGACAGCGTTTCAAGAATGGATGCCGGCGATTCGATCCCGCACGAAAAACTTGCCAAGGCATTTGCGCGTTCCTATCAAGGCATTTGGTACGCCAAGCAACTACAAGCCATGGGCGAACCGGCGGGGTACGATTTAGAAACACGCTTCACGCTTCTTCGAAATGCGTTGGGAGGCTTCTCAAACTCCCTGCAAAAACATCATCAGGCAGAGCTCAGCAAACTAAAAGCCCTGACCGAAGTGCGGCGTGACACACTCGCCAAGGCCATTGAGATGGCCCGAAGCGGTCAACTGTCAAACGCCGAAAAATCCGTCCGCGACTTGCATCTACGTCAGTTGCTGAGCGTTTTCTATTTGCCCTACTCCGGCTACCGCGACTTCGAGAACGAAGTCGCACCAGTTCACAATCGATTGATTGATGACCTGAATCGCGAACGCCAACAGCAATACGCTGAGAAAGCGCAAGCCGTTGTCGCTCAGTCCGCGAGCGTTGTGTCCGATTTTGAAACCGACAGTCAGCGCGTCATTGCGGAACTAAAATCGGCACAAGGAGACCCCGTCGAAGCGATTCGATGGCTCGACGAGCGTTGGTCACAAGACAACTTGGCAATTTCCAAAACTCGCGCCATCTCGCTCGCGTTCGGACTCGCTGGCGATGCCGCCGCAAATCAACAGCAAGCTCTTCATCAGATCGATCAACAAGCGATTTCGATGCTCGAAGCGCTGATCGATGTGGCAAGCCAGACTGGCAGTGATCAGCCAACAATCGCTCGTTATGCAGAATTCGTTCAAGCAGTCGTACGACTGAACAGCCACTGCGGCAACTCTTTGAATGAACGCCTACAGCCCGCGTTCGACCGTTGGACCAATCAGTCCCCCGAGCTGACAACAGCGGTCTCAACCTATCATCAGGCGGTCAAGCAACCAATGTTGTGGATGCAACGACGGGCGGCAGAGCAATCAGAACAAAAAAAGCGAGACTACCTTGAGCTCGATCATCTGACCGGTAAGCCGATGAAGCCGACCAATGCTGATCGGCCATCTATCTACCTCAATCAATCGCCACGCGTACGTCCGCTGACGCCAGCAAATTCAAACCTGCCCTACAATTGGCTCGAAATTGAGGCGAACTCTTTAGTGGGTACCTTAGTTCGAACCGGGCAAAGTTTTCCTCCAATGAATGCGGGTGAAGCCTCCTGGGTCCCTTTTTCCCAAAGCTACGCTTCACACTTCATGCCACCTAAAATCCCGGCTTTGATTCGTGAACACGTTGAAGCCACGCTGCTCGTCACGCAATCACACCCGCCTCTTTCCCTTCCTGCCGCGATCGCCATTGACGCGATCGACCGTGGAGCGTTTCTGCAAATCGGCGGCACCATTCGTAGCGTGGCGATGTCACCGAGTGTCGTTCGATTTGGAAATCCAGTTCCCGAAATGAGCCAACGCGTATTGCTTGGTAAATTTCACAACTTCAATTCTTCGCCCCCCGCGACACGTTCACTCGCCTGGGAATTCGAACTAGATCCCAAGTGGATCCAGCACCAGTTGTTCTTCCTTGAAATCGAGACCACCGTTTCGACGAAGTGATTGTGCGCTAAAACTGAAAATACACGAACGGTGTGAATCCTCGCGGTGCATACAGAATCAGACACCAGATCATGACCGTCGTCGCGACCGCCGAATAGAATCGATCGGCAGGCAACCGCATCATCAATCGATAACGCGACATCCAAACGGCATACTCCGCCAACATCAATGCCATCGCAACCAGGGCTAAGGGTGGCAACCACAGAATGCCAGTGTGTAGAAACGCAAGTTGCCCCAGTACCTCGGCGACTTGTTTCAGACTGTCGCAGCGGAACAAGATCCAC
This sequence comes from Rhodopirellula sp. MGV, assembly GCF_002251265.1. Classification (NCBI taxonomy): domain Bacteria; kingdom Pseudomonadati; phylum Planctomycetota; class Planctomycetia; order Pirellulales; family Pirellulaceae; genus Rhodopirellula; species Rhodopirellula sp. MGV. Next base: position 41,570 of record NZ_NPDI01000014.1, read on the forward strand.
CCGAACATGACGATTCCCATCGTCGATGCCCAGCGAATCGAACGCCAGACGCGCCAAGGCGTATGCGACGCGAACGATCGCTCGACGCACAACACCATGCCATGCCAAACTCCCCAAAGCACGAACGTCCACGCGGCACCGTGCCAGAGTCCACCCAGCGTCATCGTCGCCAATAGATTCAGAGATGTCCTGCGTTCACCCATCCGATTGCCACCCAACGGGATATAAAGGTAGTCCCGCAGCCATCGTGACAAGGTCATGTGCCAACGACGCCAAAACTGTGCCGGCGACAGTGCCAGATACGGATGGCGAAAATTCTTGGGAAAGCGATAGCCAAGCAACTTCGCCAAACCGATCGCGATGTCCGAGTAGCCCGAGAAGTCATAATAGATCTGCCCCGCATAAGCGATGACTGCCAACCAGACCGTCGCGCCGCTGTACAAGTCTGGCCCCGCAAACACGACATCGACGAATTCTCCCAAACGGTCGGCGATCAAAACCTTTTTCACCAGCCCACGCAACACCGTTTGAAATCCGCCGTAGGCCCGGCGTGATGACCACGCTGGAACAACGGCAAGCTGTGGTAACAACTCCGCCGCACGAACGATCGGCCCGGCGACCAACTGGGGGAAGAACGCAACGTACAACGCGAAATCCACTAGCGAGTCACTCGCTCGCAACTTCCCGCGGTAAATATCGATCGTGTAGCTAAGCGTTTGGAAGGTATAAAACGAAATGCCAACCGGCAGGACGATTTCGAGCGTGCTGACGTCAAAGCCGATCGGCGCCAACAAAGCCTGCGCAGACTCGATAAAGAAGTTGCAGTATTTGAAAAAGCCAAGCGACCCAAGATTCACACACAAGCTGAGTGCCAGCCACCGACGACGTTGTTGCTGACTCGTCGCCAACTCGATCTGACGTCCGGCGACAAAGTCGACGATCGTCGACAGCAACAACAAACCACAGAAGCGGTAGTCCCAGTACGCATAAAAGTAATAGCTGGCGACCAGCAACAACACGTTGCGTTGCAAACGCGTACGCAGCTGCCAGACGGCAACCAAGACAACGGCAAAGAAAATGAAGAATTCGGTGATCGTGAACTGCATCCTGCATCAATCCCCGCGACGGCCAGTCTGCTGATCGGCCTCAGACTTCTGGGTGAGCACCTCAACGACTTGATTTGCGATTAGCTCATTCCCAAACCCGTTGTAGTGCCCCTCTCCGAACCTGCCATTGTGAAATCCACGCGGCCAACGCCCATTCATCGCAGCCTTCTGCAGGGAGTTGTTGACATTGATCACTGTTAACCCGTTTCGCTCGGCAAGGCGATGAATTGCTGACGACCGTCGTTCATCGGTCGGCCCCCATACGACGATTCCGTTCGTGATGGTTGGAAATAGCGGCGCATCGATCATCACACACGGAACGTCGGTTGCTTTGCAAAGTCGCTCGAACTGCTTTGCGACAGCTTGTTGAAACTCGGCCTCCTGACTGGCCAGCGAATCTTGCCCCACAACGGTGTTTGGCTTGCCTGATTTCGCAATTGGACCGACGCTAAATCTCAACTTCCGAAAGTTGTCGGTCTGGCCGTCTGTCAGCACATTGCGAGCTGCCTGAACGAAGGCGGCGGGCAGATTTGCAGACGCCCAATTCAACCGGGGATCGATCACTTCACTTGGAGTCTTTGCCGCAACACTCCAATCCTCCCACTCCGACACGAGGAACAGATGCATATCGATCTCAGGAATGCCCTGTGCGGATTCAACGGTTTTGATTTGGTGAATCCAGTCGTTGCAATCATCGCCGCTTCTTGCAAACGGCAACACGGTCACCTGTTCATCAGCCTTCGCGTACGCCCGCTCCAAGCAAGCAAACAGCTTTTCACGATCGTCAACACAAACGCCCTCCGCCTGTGAATCCCCCCACAGCGCGATCACCCGTGAGTTCTCACTCGCATGATTGGCTGGCAGATACGATTTACCCGGCATGCCCCAACGTCCGATAATCGTCGTCGCATAACCTTCGCTTCGCCATCGATACCCGGCCCCTACTTGCAATACAATTGCATCTCGGTGCGAGTCGACTTCGCGCGGCAAGTAGCTTCTGACAAACAGCGGGGATGTCAGGAGGACTAGCAGCGTCCCGACGATACTTCCGCAGATCCATCGTGCAACGATCTTGCGGCTGATTAGTCGTGACTGCTGCATGCCATTTCCCTACTCGCGGACTTTGCCGCCAGAACAAAACACCCGCCGTGCCATCGCGGCGTCTTCCATCCCCATCAAGTATGCCGTGCGACTGTTCGGATCCAAACAATGCTCGACCAACGCTTGATCGCCCAAACTGGCCAGCCCACGGTACCGCTGATACGTGTACGGGATCGACTGGGCATCGAGCGCGTCCTGAATTTTCCTCAGGTGTTCTTCACTTGCCGCGTAAAGATGATCGCCTTTGGTCGCACCATTGATTTGAAACATCGGTGCCTTGATCAGACTGACTCGTCGCTGCTCGAGCAAGCCGGGAAAGAATCGCTCAAGAAACATTAGCATCAACGCCCCGCAATGGATTCCGTCGGCGTCAGGATCGAACAGCAAAAGCACTCGGCTGTACCGCGTTTGACGATAGTCCGCAGGATTCCATCCGATTCCCAAAGCGGCGACAAACGCGTCGAACCATTGGTTGTTTCGAACCGATGACCGGCTGGCTTTCACCGCATTCATCGGCTTACCCTGCATCGGCAGGACTGCCTGGTAACGTGTATCACGCGAACGCGCGACGGACTGCGATGCCGAATCGCCTTCGACGACAAAGAGCTCGCGGTAGGGACCAGAAACCGATTCGAATTCGATTCCTCGGCCGCAGTCAACGAGCTTGGTTGATTGTGTGATCCAGTTCATACCCGCAGTGATCGCAAATTCGTCGACACCTCTGGTCCCCAGAAAGTGCCGACTTAGAAATCGAATCAATCGATCCAGCGTTTCAGCAGACCGTCATACGCATCGATCCGGCGGTCACGCAAGAACGGCCAGTGAGTACGCACGACGTCGATTTCTTCCAAGTTGCAGTCGGTGCACAGCACTTCGCTCTCTTTGTCACCGCCCTGCACTACCATCTCGCCACGCGGAGACGCGATAAATGATGAGCCCCAGAACTCGATTTGCCCTTCGATCCCGACCCGGTTCGGGGCGACCAACCATAGTCCGTTGGCGATCGCATGAGCTCGCATTGCGGTTTGCCAAGCATCACGCTGCCCGGCGCCGAACTCGTCTTTTTCTTCCAAAATCCAACCGATTGCCGTCGGATAAACAAGAATTTCGGCTCCCGCCAAGGCAAACAACCGGGCCGCTTCGGGGAACCATTGGTCCCAGCAAATCCCGACGCCCAATTTCCCATAACGGGTCTGAACTGGCTTGAAACCCAAGTCGCCGGGTGTGAAGTAAAACTTCTCATAGAACAACGGGTCGTCCGGAATGTGCATCTTGCGATACACGCCAGCCACCGATCCGTCCGCATCAACGACAACGACGCTATTGTGATAAAGGCCAGGGGCGCGTCGCTCGAACATCGGCACGACGATCACACATTCCCATTGCTTGGCCAGCTTTTGCATCCGCTGAACGGTGGGGCCATCGAGCGGCTCGGCATAGTCAAAATTGCGATGATCCTCACTTTGGCAAGGATACGGCATTGCAAAGACTTCCTGCAGGCAAACAATCTTGGAGCCTTCCGCGACCGCCTTTTCGACCATCCCTTCGGTGTGGTCCAACATCGCTGCTGGCGCCCCCGCGTAAACACTTTGAACCAATCCGACTTTGACGTTCTTGAGTGATGTCACTTTGCCTGAAACCTGACTCGTTGAAATGAAACTAACTTTTGTTTCGGGGACCGGCACCGACGTCGGCAAAACCTATGTTACCGCACAACTGGCACTGTCATTGGCACGCCGTGGCGTGCGGGCCGGAGTTTACAAACCCGTGGCCAGCGGGTGTATCGGGACAGACACCAATTCTAGCGAAAGAATCTCTTCTGACGCAGACCAGCTGACGGCCGCATTACAGCGTCCCGTTGATCCCGATCTCATTTGCCCACAGCGATTCCTCGCCCCGCTCGCCCCCGATGAAGCCGCTCGCCAAGAAGGCCGCCGTGTCGACCCTGATCTACTTTTCGAAGGTGCGAAACGCTGGGCAACCGAGTGCGAACACTTGCTGGTGGAAGGCGCCGGCGGACTTTTCAGCCCCATCGCCGACGAACTGCTCAATCTGGACCTGTTCTTAAAACTTCGCACCGATCCAGAATTCGAAACTGAACTGGTGCTCGTCGCCCCCAATCGGCTGGGCGTGATCCACGAAACGTTGGCGACCGTCCGAGCAGCCATAGCACAGTCCGCTGCGATCGACCGAATCTATTTGACCGCGACGCAGCCTCAGAGTGACCAATCCGGTCAAACCAACGCCGCCCAGCTCCGGCATTGGCTGCCAGAGCAGAAGATCGTCACGGTCGATTGGAACGGCACGGTTGAATAAGTCACTGCTGGCTGAATCGCTGCTGGCTGAAACACAGCCGACTGCAACGCTGCCGACTGCAACGCTGCTGGCTGCAACGCTGCTGGCTGCAACGCTGCTGGCTGCAACACTGCTGGCTGCAACACTGCCGACTAGTGCTACGGATTGGATTTCCGGTGCCACGAGGGAAAGTTCTGCGTATCTTTCCCAGCTACCCTAGTTCATGATGCAAAAAATTCCCTTCCCCTGCCTGATGTTAGTTTGCTGAAGACGAACTCAAACAAAGGAAGGGAATATGTCGGGTCGAGCAGTGAA
>NZ_NPDI01000070.1:0-10044 GCF_002251265.1 Rhodopirellula sp. MGV
TATGACGGAACAGGGAAAAAATCCGAGAGGCTCAAACGCCCACGAACTTGGCGTGAAAAAACGCAATCAACCAAGACTCAGCAGATCCTCGCGCTAGTGGCATAGGAATTAGAATCTGCGGCACTAGTCTTCGAGCAAGCTGTCGCAAACTTGCACTTGAGCCCAGTTTGGTTTCTGACGCTCGATGAATGTCAAGTGACGAGGTGCGGTTTGATAGACGTCATGCGTCGCACGGTCTTGGAAGATCACGTGCAGCGAGACGTCGTATTTGACATTCACTTCGCGACTCAGTTCGGTGTCACGTCGTCCCACGGCAAAGTCGACGACGCCGTCATGGTTGTCCAAATATTCTTTGCAGTCGTTGACCAAGCTGTTAACTGCGTCGTCGCTTTTATCTTTCAGCGTGAAAAAGACGTGGTGGGCCAATCGAGCCATGGTGGGAAGCCTCGGTAGGGGAGAAACAAATCGTTTATGATGGCCCCCAATCGTAAACATTTTGGCTGCGACGACGAGCCCACACCCGCAACGCGAGCGGACAATGCACCTCAACCGCATTCCTCGAAACTCCACTGCCCTGCCCCGCTACACACTCGCGGCCATTGGATTCCTCTCCACGCTCGCGTTTTCGACCGCCTGCATCGCCCAAACGCCTGACGCGAATTTCCCTAGCTGGCTCGACGGTCGATTCGAATGGCGCGTCAGCCAAACGCTCCTGTCAACAAACGACGGAAAACTGCCCGACTCCTCCGAGCATCCTTGGATCGCAATCAAAGACCCGTCTGTGGTGCAGCACGACGGACGCTGGCACCTGTTCTGTTCGCTGCGAAAGAAAATCGATGGCAACGGACGCATCCGCATCGGCTACCTGTCATTCACGCAGTGGGACGAGGCGAACGAAGCGACTTGGCAGCTGCTCAACCTGACGGAGGAATACCACGGCGCCCCGCAGGTTTTCTACTTCGCCCCGCAGCAAACTTGGTACCTGATCTATCAAGCCGTCGACAGCACTCGCGGCCTGAAATACGGCCCCTGTTACTCAACCAACAAAGACATCACCGAACCTCAGGACTGGACGCTTCCAAAACCGCTCTACGAAGTCAAAGCAGGCAACAAAGCCGGCCTCGACTTTTGGGTGATTTGTGACGACCAGTTTGCGTTTCTGTTTTTCACGTCACTCGACGGAACGATGTGGCGAGCCCAAACGGAGCTCGCCAATTTTCCCGACAAAGGTTGGACCGATCCAGAGGTTGCTCTGCGGGCTGACATCTTTGAAGCCAGCCACACCTACCGCGTTGGCAACACGGGACGCTACTTGACGTTTGTCGAAGCCCAACGGGGACGAAGACGATTTTTTAAAGCCTACCTCGCTGACAATCTCGCCGGCGTTTGGGCACCGCTCGCTGATAGCGACAAGATGCCTTTCGTCAGCCCAGCCAACGTGCTCAACCAATCGACGTCTTGGGCACAGTCCTACAGCCACGGTGAACTGCTGCGTGAATCCAACGACCAGCATCTGTCGATTGCCCCGGACCAAATGAAGATGGTCTTTCAAGGGGCAAGCGACAGTGAATACGGCGTCGGATCCTACGGCGACATTCCTTGGCGACTGGGCCTATTGGAACTCGCCGACGAACCCAATTCAACTACGACTTTGCCTTGATATCGTAGCAATACAACGTGTCTTGATCGCGAATGTAGAGCTTGCCATTGGCAATCACAGGGTGCGTCCAAGCAGGTGACTTCGTACGGTCAGGCTGCTCGAAGCGTCCGCGTTCAACAAACTCGTCCTTGTTCGGTTCGATCAAAATCAGCGTGCCGTCTTCCGTTCGCAAGTACAACCGTTGATCGGCGAACAACAACGCCCCTTTCTGTGCGGCTCGGTCTTGCCAAAACACGTCACCGGTGTGGAAATCCAGGCACGTCAACACGCCACCGCCGTTCCCACCGTTCGCACCATAAAGCGCGCCGTCGACAGCGATCATCCCGCCGTGATGGTTTTGCATCTTCGGTGTGAAGTAAACCTCTTCGGCCGTGATCTCGCCGTCATCTGACTTCTGCAACTCAACCGCCCCGCCGCCGTTCCCATAGGCTGAAGCGCCGAACACGAGTCCGTCTTTGTAAATCGGTGTCGAACAGTTAATTCCCATAGGGTTTGCTGGGGCATCGTATTGCCAAAGCGATTCGCCGCTGGTTGGATCGACACCCACCATCGCTTTTGCCGTCAGTTGAACGACCTGTGGCTTGCCAGCGGCTTCGATCAAAATCGGCGACGCATACCCGGCCCCCGAGCGCGGTCCCGAGCGTCCACGTCCGCGGCCCCCGCCTCGACGTCCTTCGCTGCGTTCCGGCGCGGCTTCTCCCGATTCGGCAATCAACTGGTTCGTCCAAACCGTTTCGCCCGTCTTCTTATTGAGCGCCGCCATCGTCGCGTTAGGACCGCCTGGCGTGCAGTACACCAAGTCACCTTGGACCAATGGCGACTCGTTGTATCGCCAAGTCGGCAGGATCCCGCCAAAGTCGTCTTGCAAACTTCGCTGCCAAACAATCTTGCCGTCCGCAACCTGCAAACATGCGATCGTGCCCCCTGCCCCAATCACGTACATGTGATCGCCTTCAACCGTTGGGGTGCAACCACCACCCTCGATTCCTTGTGGCATGCCTTCGGTCAGTGCCGGGGCGAGTTTCGTCACCCACAATTCTTTGCCGTCAGACTCCGAAAGCGCCCAGACGACTTCGTCTTCGCCACGGTTGCTCAACCCAAACATTTTTCCGGCGACGACCGATGGCGCGCTGTAGCCAGTCCCAATCCCCTCGACTTTCCAAGCCAACGCAGGACCGTCGCTCGGCCACTGCTGCAGCAGCCCGGTCTCTTTCGACATCGCATCCCGATTCGGGCCGTGCCACTGCGGCCAATCTTCAGCAACAGCAAACTTGGCGGTACACGCAAAAACGAGGGCGAGGACCAAGTCACGTTTTTTCATCAATTCTTTCTCAGATCAAAGGTTGTTCGAAATCAACGCCGCCTTCCGCTTTGAATCCTATCGCTGGGAGAAGCTTTGTTAACTCAAAAACGCCCAGATTGGACGATTCGACAATAGTGAACGGAATGTAAAAGTTTCCTCCGCTCTGATGCAGTCCCGCTTTCACCGTGGTAACAATAGGAGATCGCCATTTTAGACATTGCTTCTACCTTTTGCGTCCAGCCACCCGATGCCCTCGCACAATACCAAGCGTCTTCTCGCCGCAGTCCTGCTGACGGCCGCGTGCGGGGTGATCGTGTCCCAGCTCCGATCTGACCAACAAGTCGAGGACGTGCAGGCTGATGAGATCGTTTTGGCTGAAACTGACTTAGCTGACACTGCCAACACCCACGACTGGCTTGAACAGCTCGCGACCGCCTACTATCCCAGTCTTGCCGTCGTCGTCATTCGCGACGGCAAGGTCGTCATCCAAGACGTGTTTGGTGTCGAAGACAAACAGACCGGCAAACCAGTAACGCTGCAAACTCAGTATCACGTCGCGTCGGTCACGAAAGTCTTCACCGCATCGATCGCGTTGATGTTACACGACCAAGGCGTCGTCAACTTGGACCACACCGTAACGCGATACCTTCCCGCGGATATCTCCATCAGCAACACGCCAGTGGTCGGTGCAACGATCACGCTACGCCAGCTCGCTTCACACACCTCGGGACTCCCACGAAGCATTCCGGGGCCTGTGCAAACCGCCTCGGGACGCTACGAGCTCCGCCCCGCCCTGCTCTACCCGCAGCTGGCAAAGGTAAAACTTGAGTTTCAACCTGGCACCGACGAAGCGTATTCGAACCTCGGTTTCGGTCTGCTGGGGCATGTGCTGGAAAGGTCCACCCAGAAGTCGCTCGATGAACTGATTCAAGAAATGATCTGCCAACCGCTTCAGCTAACCGGTACCGGCATCGAAGGCAATCCACGCCTGCATCCGGCAACCGGATACAAGCCGAAAAGCCGTGGTGGTGACCCCGAATCGCATTCGTTGGCAACACGTCTGGCCGGATCGGGAGGCTTGATCGCGAGCGCTGACGACTTAGCCAAATTCCTGATTTCCCAAATGCAGCCAGGCCCATTTTCTGAACAACAGTTGCAACAATTCCGAACCGCGACACCGCTAGCGGATGGAACGTCGAGCCGCAATACACTCGGCTGGTCGATCAATGCTTCGCTTGGCGTTGGACGATGTCTGGAAAAGAACGGCGGTCGGGGAAATTGCCGCGCCTGGATCGGCTACTCAATCGACCATCAAGTTGGGGTGGTGATGCTCACCAATTGCGGCGGCCCATCACTTGATCCGTTTGGCCGGAGACTGCTGGAACATTCCGTCCCGATTGAGAATCGCCGATTGGTCACCGACGACGGCTACGCAAAGCTGGCACCGTTCACCGGAGTCCGTTGGCAAAATGACCTTCCCATTGTTCGCATCGTCGATGAATGGATGCCTCTGCTCTCGATCGACGGCACGTCCACCGATCAAATCATGACGTTTGCGAAAAAACAGTTTGGCAAACAAGCACAGAAACGATTTGCAGAAGACCTCGTCGAAGTGCTCTCGAAGATGGGACAGGTCCCCAAACCAATCGTTACACTCGAACTCGAATCACAGCCAGGTACACTCGAAACGCGAACCGTACGAATGACCTACGCCAATTGCGATCGGCTCTGGCATGAATCAAACGCTGATTAGTCATCCCCCGCCTGCAACACCTCCCCAATGAACTACCTGCCTCAACTGACAATTGCGTTGACCTTGGTCGTCGCCAGTACCGGGATTTGCAAAGCGCAATCCGCACGCAACGAGCTCGCGTCCAAACTGTCCGAGATCTGTGACCGGCATGACGTACCGGGTATGGCGTTCACAATCGTCAACAGCCAGGGAACCGTTCAGTCCGGATGTGTCGGAACTCGTCATCGCGGCTTCGATGATCCGATTTCCATCGATGATAAATTCTCGATTGGCTCGAATACCAAATCGATGACCGCGACGTTGGCAGCGGTGCTCGTCGACGAAGGCAAAATCGACTGGTCCACCACAATCGGCGATGTCTGGCCAAAAGCATCTAGCCAGGACCTGCATCCGAAACTTCGTTCGGTCACGTTGGAACAACTGCTCTCGCACCAAAGCGGCATGGCAGCCAACGTTTCCGAGCTGGACCCAGCCGCGTGGTCAGACTTTTTCAAAGAAGCTCAATCTCCCGTTTTGGAACGTCGGCAGCTTTTAAGCGTCGCCCTTGCGTCGGCCCCCACGCAACCACAAAACAAGTTTGCCTATTCGAACATGGGTTATGCGGTTGCGTCGGCGATGCTGGAAACCCGCGCACGCCAATCATTCGAATCGCTAATGCAGGAACACCTGTTCGATCAGCTTGGCATGCGTTCCGCCGAATTTCGCACGCTAAAAACGGCGAAACAGATGCGGCCGCCTTTCGTCTGGGGACACAAAGCCGACGGAACTCCCATCGATCCTCGGACCGCAGGCGCAGACAATCCAAGCGTCTACGCCGCAGCCGGCACAGTGCGATTAAACATCGAAGATCACGCGAAATACGCCCAGTGGCTGCTGCGTGGCAAACCCGAACCGGTTTTGAAAACCCAAGCGTCCTTCGACCATCTTCAAAAACCGCTGGTCGATCACACCAGTCCCGGTGCCAAGTACGCATGCGGTTGGATCTGTGTCCCCACACCAAACGGCCCCGCACTCAATCACGCCGGCTCCAACACAAACATGTTTTCATTGATCTGGGTGTTACCCGAAAGCGACTTTGCCGTCATCGTCAACACCAACACGGGGCAGCCTCAAGCGTTTGCCGCATGCGATGAAATGGTTGCCGCGGCAATGAGTAAACTGCCCCAATCGACGTCAGGCCCATCCGCCAAATCGCCCGACGGCGACGATTCGCAAGTCGATCCGAAACGACTTGTCGGCCGCTATCAGCTGACGCCCAACTTCATCTTCGACGTCAAACTTCAAGGCGATCGATTGATGGTTGGCATTACCAACCAGCCAACGCAGCAAGTGTTCGCTGACTCGCCGACGAAGTGGTCGTATCGAGGCGTCAAAGCTCAGCTCGAATTTCACGTCCGGGGCGATGCCCCCGCCTATGCGCTGACGCTCCATCAGAACGGCATCTCCCAACGAGCCAAGCGATTGTCTCGGTAGCCATTTCGATTACAAACAAATTTCGATCGGCAAGAAATAATGCGGGACCGTTTTATAGCGATCCGCAAGGATCTGCAGCGTCTCCCACCGCGTGATGTGCGACTCTTGCTCCAAATTCGGCTGCACTTGTGGCAGGTTCTCCAAAAGCGATTTCTGCACCAACATCGCGCGGATCTTCTGCGTACGAACCTGTCCCGCACGCTCACAGGTCAGACAGATCACGTATTCGACACGGCGTATCGATTCCCCCGCATCACGCCGCAAGTGACCGAGTGAGAATCGCTCACTGATTTCATTCAACACGGCATTCAGGTAGAACCAACAGTCCGCTTTTGGGATCGTGATCAGGGGGTCTGTTTCGGTGGTTTGCTTGGCCAACGAAACGATTTTGCGAGACGCCGACGAGTTCAAAAAAATCGCATCGACATCCATTTCTAAAATCGTCCGAATCCGCAGGGTCCCTTCGTCGATCGAGGTCAACGACACATTCAAGCGGTTCATGAAATCACGGCGCAGCCAGCTCGACCGCGATCGCTTCCCGGCGAAGTACGATGCGGTCGCCGCCGCCAGTACGATCCAAACTAGTTCCGGCCAGTTTTCGGCAACGTAATTCAATAGCGATTCAATGATGGCGTTCATCGTTCTCCAGCTCTGATCCTAAAATCGCGTCCCGCACCGCCTCACGCTCGATCTCGCAAGTCTCTCAATTTAACGGTTAGAATGACACTTGCCTGCGGGTTTGGTTCATTGTGTGACAACGTTGAATCAACGAACAGTCCCGGACTCACGAATCAAGCCAAAGCATCGACCATGCGCTACGTACCTACGCCATTGCTTCTCTTTTGGCTCGTTCTCAGTTTGTTCGCTGGGAGTTTGTTCGCACGCGGTATGTTCGCAGCCATTGGCGACCAACACACAGCGAGCGCCGACGGCGAACCATCGTTTTCGATCTCCAGCAATCGAGATGACGACGAAGTCACGGTCAATGTCGATGACGACACGGTGTTGTTCTCTTTACGCAGCCCTCGCGGGATTGGCCGAGCAACGATCGAGCGCAACGACGAGCATTGGCCACCGAAAATCAAATTGCGGCTGTACCTCAACGGTCTCGAAAAATTCAAGCTGGTCTGTGGTGACATGACACTCGAAGCATCAATCGTCAGCCAGACCGGCAAATTTCGCGTTTGGAAGGGCGGCTCCGAAGACTCGCCACTGGACCGCGAATCGCCGTTCTGGATCAAGCTCGACGCCTTCGACGAAGATGGAAAACCGATCGCCCTGAAACCACCCGTGCATGGCTACTTTGAACTACAACTCCCCAAAGCGGCCTTCGCCGAAAATGCAAAAACGATCACACTCCACTGGATCGATTTTTATCGATAAAGATCGGGACGCCGCCATTCATACACGTCAACTAAGCCGAGCCATTGGAAGCTGAATTTCGATTTACTGAAGGCCCCAACGATGGCCAAATCGCATGAACCGATTCGATTGTTCCCGAAGAAGTCAAAACGTTCTCTACGGAACAACCAACTCAACGGAATCGGGCTAGTGGATTCACAACACTAGGAATGGGGTGTGACGCCGCACTGAACGTTCAGCAGAATGTCTGCTTTGCCTAACCGCTCGCACGCCGACGTGACGATTCTCATTTCAGCAAACACCTGCAACGATCTGATTGCCGCGACAGTAGCCCAGACTGCGAATTGATGTCTGAAATGAAGTATCGCCCCGACGTCGACGGACTGCGAGCGATCGCGGTGACGCTGGTCGTGCTCTTTCATGCGGGATTAGGGTTTACCGGCGGCTTCATCGGTGTGGACGTTTTCTTCGTCATTTCCGGTTTCTTGATCACCGGGTTGCTTCTCAAAGAACACGACGCCGGCACATTCTCGATCACCCATTTTTGGGTCAGACGCATCCGGCGTATCATCCCTGCCGCGTCGGTAATGGTCGTGGCTGTCCTGGTGGCGAGCTTCTTCTTTCTGCTCCCTGACGACTTCGTGTCGACGGCAAAGTCTGCGATCGCACAACAAGTCATGTCTTCCAACATCTACTTCTGGAGGAACATCGATTACTTCGCAGGACCAGCAGAGCTGAAACCGCTGCTCCACACCTGGTCGCTTTCAGTCGAAGAGCAGTTTTACGTGTTCTACCCTGCCCTTTTCATGCTGCTGCACCGCCTAGGACGCAAGACGCTATTGTGCGTTCTGTCGATCATCGGGCTACTGTCCTTTGCGTCCAGCCTCTATGGCGTCCAGCACGACACCAGCTTTGCGTTCTTCCAGCTGCCCACAAGAGCTTGGGAACTGATCATCGGAGGCATTGTTTGCTTTCTGCCGAGCCCGAAACGCATCCCATCCTGGGCGATCGCGTTGACCAGCTTCGTGTGCCTTGCAATGATCCTATACACCGGTTGGTGCTACAGCTCGGCAACACCGTTTCCCGGTGCGGCGGCGCTACCGCCCTGCTTTGCCACGGCCATTTTCATCTACGTCAATTCCGTACGAGTCTCCGCACCGGCAAAAGCTATCTCAGCGAAACCGATCGTCGCGGTCGGTTTGATGAGCTATTCGCTTTACCTATGGCACTGGCCGCTCTTCGCGTTTTGGCGAGGCTTCTATGGTGAACCCGAGACGGTCCCCGCACTTGTGCTGCTCGCGGTCTCGTCGTTGATCGCGTATTGCTCTTGGCGTTTTATCGAAACGCCACTTCGCCGCCCTGCCCCGTCGTGGACCTACAAAACCTATTTCTTTGCCGCAACACTTTCCACGATCGGAATCACCACTCTTTCGGTCGGGATCTGGCAGATGGACGGCATCCCGAATCGAACTCCGAAAACCCAAGCATTGCTCCCGACGGTTGCCCTGCCGACCATTCCCAAATGCAACTTGAAAGACGCCACCAATATGGGCTTCCCAGTGATTGGTAACGCAACCGAGTCACCGAAGGTCTTGTTTTGGGGTGACAGTCACTTGCATTGCATGTTCGACGCGATCGACCAAACGCTGAAGTCAAACAGTCTTGCCGCAGCGTTCGCGACTCATGGTGGATTCCCACCGCTATTGGATGCTTGGTGCCTGGGACGTCCGAGTGAAGCCATCCTGACGTGGAACGACGCGGTCATGTCGTACATTCGCGAACGAGAAATTTCGGACGTGGTTCTTGTCGCGCGGTGGACGATGTACGTCGAAGGCCTGCCGAATGGCAGCCGTGAAGTGATTGTCGTCGACAGCGAAACCAAACCAGACCAGGAACTTGACGGATCTACGATGGCCCGCAGCTTGGCTCGAACGATCAACGCGATTGAGCAAGCGGGGGCACGAGTTTGGATTCTGACCCAAGTTCCGACACAACAAGGCTTGCCTGCCAGACGATCGTTTTTCGCAGCGACGTTTGGTAGTGGCGACGTCAAGGGTTCGTCGTTCGCATGGAACCAAGACCGCCACCACAAGGCGAACGCGATTATCGATCAGATGCGATCGGCGAACACCAATGTCCTCGACACATGGCAATTCTGTTTCGACGAATCGAAGGATTCAAAGGTTGCCGACGAAAACGGTTGGTACTATCACGACGACAACCACCTCTCCGCCTACGGCGCGAAGCAGTTACTAGCCCCCCTGCTCAACCAACTCTGCAACAAACTCGTCGACCCGAAAACGAAAACCGTTCCACCGGGCAATTGACTATCAAGTGTCGCCTTTCGCTCGGGACGCCAATTTTAAAACTGAGCGATCTCTGGCGTGACGCGGTAGTTGTATTCTTGCGGTGATTCGGGGTGTTGCAGCTTGACTCCGGCGGCAGCCTTACGTGCTTTGCGCGTTGCTGGTTTGAATCGCTGCTTCATCACAT
>NZ_NPDI01000071.1:0-28937 GCF_002251265.1 Rhodopirellula sp. MGV
CAACAATCCCAGGTAAAAACGCCCTCGGGGGCGCCGATGTTGCTGCCGCAGCAATTGCTGGTGGCCCCGAGCGATTCAAGTTAGATCAAGGCGAAACGTCGATCGGGCGTCATCCTGATTGCCATATCGTGGTCGACTCGGGACCGGTTAGCCGGTTCCACGCCAAGGTCGTCGGTGAAGGAACGACCTTCACCGTACACGACCTTGGAAGCCGCAATGGGACCTATCTGAATGGGCAGCGTCTGACGGCTGCTCATGTGCTTCGCGAAGGCGATCGAATTCGAATCAGCGATATCGAATTCATCTTCCACGCCGACTCCGTCCCGCTGTTTGCTTCGGGTTCGTCGTCCGAAATGACGTTCTCGGGATCGAACTTCGGTATCGTGATGACCGACGAAGAGCCTGAGTCTTCGCGGGCGATCGCACCACGTGTCCAGTACGAAAAGTCCGACTATGGACTGAAGATGCGGGCCACGCCCGAAGCGAAGCTGGAAGCGCTGCTAAAGATCAATCGTAACCTGAGCAATGCGCTCGCAGTCGATGAGGTTTTGCCAAAGATCCTCGATAGCTTGTTCGCGATTTTTCCTTCGGCCGATCGCGGCTTTATCGTCATGCAAACGGATGACGGCCAGTTGCAAACTCGCTGGGTGAAGACGCGTCAACAGAGTGATGAGACGCAAACCGTACGCATCAGTCGGACGATCATTCGGCGCGTGATTTCAACAGGCGAATCGATCCTTTCGTTTGACGCGATGGAAGATAGCCGTTTCGATAGCAGCGAATCGATCGCCGATTTCTCGATTAAAAGCATGATCTGCGCACCGCTTGGTGATGCCGACGGTCGCAAATTCGGTGCGATCCAGATCGATTCGACTCAAGGCCGTGGGCAGTTTGTCGAAGAGGATATCGATCTGCTAAGTGGCGTTGCCGCACAAGCAGGCGTAGTGATTACCAACGCGCAGATGCACGAGCGGGCGTTGCGTCAGCAAGAGGTCGAACAGGATCTGCGTCTGGCGACGGACGTGCAAAAAGCCTTCTTGCCGCAAACGCCACCGCAAACTTGTGGTTGGGAGTTCGACAGTTTTTATCGAGCGGCAAACCACATCGGCGGAGACTACTACGATTACATCGAACTGTCCGATGGGCGAGTCGCTGTCGTCGTTGCCGACGTCGTCGGGCATGGTGTCGCGGCCGCGATGTTTATGGCCAAGCTGTCTGCGGAGACGCGTTTTTGCTTGGCGAGTGAGTCGGATGTCGCGATCGCGATCGAACGCTTGAACGACCGCATGAGCGAGTTAGAAGTCGAGCGATTTGTGACGTTTTTGATGGTTGTTGTCGATCCACAAAACGATGCCGTCACGATTGTGAACGCGGGGCATATGCCGCCGATCGTGCGTCGTCACGCAGGCGGTGAAATCGTCGAACCGGGGAAGGAGCAATCGGGGCTGCCGATCGCGATCATGGGCGGTATGGAGTACGAATCCGTCAGCATGACAGTCGAGCCGGGTGATTTTCTGTTGCTATACACCGACGGAATCAACGAGGCGATGGATTCGAAGGATCAGGAGTTCGGGATCGATACGATCAGGACTCTGGTTTCGCAAGCTCAGGAAACGGGCAAAATCAAAGACCGGATCGTCGAATCAGTGTTGCGGCATATCGGTGACGCGGCCCCGTTTGATGACATGTGCTTGGTCGCGATTCGTCGCACCGCAAAGCCACAGTCGATGCGTGACGATGCGGTTTCGGTTTCTGAAACGGTGGGCGAGGACGACGTAAAGTCGGCACTGAAATGACCCGCCGCGTTGTGGTGCGCTATCACGGTCGTGTCCAGGGTGTCGGCTTTCGCGCGACGGCGCTGTATCACGGCAATGGCTTGGAACTGCACGGCTTTGTTCGCAACGAAATCGATGGCACGGTGCTGATGGATGTTGAAGGCCCTAAGGCGCACGTCGATGAGCTGCTGGAGCGAATTGACTCGCGTCCGGCAGGATCGGTCGACCGTCGTGACCTCTCCTGGGAGCAGCCGCTCGGACGTACCGGTGGCTTTACGATCGGCTAAACGAGATCGCGTTTTACGCCGCAGTGGCTTTCCACTTGGCTCGTTAGTGAATCCAGCTCGTCAGTGATTCCACAGCTCTGACAGCTGTCTCGCTAGTCTGGCAGCGGGGGTGGATGGCATCGCCTTGCTTCTCGTTGTGTGCAGGAAGCATAATAGACGCTCTCACCTGCACTCCCCTGCCCTGCTCTACCCCGCTGAGGTCCTGCCATGCGACGACGCCAAGCCCTGCAAACGATCGGAACTGTTGGAGCGATCGCGATGATCGGACAACGTCAACTGGCGGTTGCTGCCGACGCGAGTGACGATGCCACACCATGGATTCGCAAGACGCTCAAGATTGGCATGATTGGCGTGAAGGGAACGCTCGAGGAGCGTTTTGCGGCGGCAAAGGCAGCGGGGTTCCATGGCGTCGAAGTCGACGTGCCTGGGATCGACGTAGACGCGATCAACAAGGCTGCTAAAGCGGCTGACATCATTATCGATGGAAGTGTCGGTAGCCAGCACTGGAGCGTGCGTCACAGCGATCCTGACGCGGCTGTGCGTGCGAAGGCTCTCGAACAACTCAAGCAGTCCATCGAGGAAACGGCGGCGGTTGGTGGCGACAGTTGCTTGGTCGTGGTCGGTCACGGCAAAGACGGTACGCACGACGAGGTTTGGAAGCGTTCGTCAGACAACCTGCATGCCGCGATCGAAACCGCCGAAAAGTACAGCATCAACCTTTTGATCGAGAACGTTTGGAATCAATTTCTGTACGATCATGGTGGCGATTCGAATCAGTCGGTTCAGCCGCTGGCGGACTATGTCGACTCGTTCAAATCGAAACGCGTTGGCTTGCAGTTCGACCTGGGCAATCACTGGAAATACGGTGACATCGCGACCTGGGTACGTGAGCTCGGTCCGCGGATCATGAAGCTGGATATCAAAGGCTTTTCACGGGCTAAAAATCAATTCACCAAGGTTGGTGAAGGCGACGTCGATTGGCCAGGCATTGAAGCGTCGCTGCGCGCGATTAATTTTCGTGGCTGGTGTGCCGCCGAAGTTGGCGGGGGCGGTCCTGAGCGTTTGAAGGAGATCGCCGACAACATGGAAGCCGCCCTGCACTGCAACCAAAACAAGGTTTAATGGAAGAAGCTGACCAATCGAACGACTCGTGTCATGTCTCGGTAATGCCCGACGAAATCGTCGAATGGGTTTCGGGATGCAAACCGAAAGTGGTGATTGACGGGACCTTTGGCGGTGGCGGTCATAGCCGCCGGATGATTGACGAAATCGAGTCGCTGGAATTGGTCATCGGGTTAGATCGAGATCCGGCCGTGGTCCGTCGCGATGACGATGATGCGATCGATCGATTAAGCGTGTTCCTGGCCAGCTACGAGCAGGCCGCAAAGGCACTCGCGGCCTGTGAAGTCGATCATGCCGACGCGATGGTGCTGGACCTGGGGCTATCGAGCGATCAGTTGGCGGATCGTGAACGCGGCTTCAGCTTTCAATTTGATGGGCCGTTGGACCTCCGTTTCGATCCCGAAAATGGAATTCCGGCGAGTGAATGGTTGGCCAGGCAGAGCGAAAAAGCGATTGCCGATGCGATCTATCAGTTCGGTGAAGAACGCTACAGCCGTCGTATCGCACGCGAGGTCATTGCGGCTGCCAAACGACGCGAGCCGGTCCGTACGGTGCATCAGATGAGTGATATCTGTCGCCGCTGTGTGCCGCGTTCAAAGAATCACGACATCCATCCGGCGACACGTACGTTTCAGGCGCTACGGATCGTGGTCAATGACGAGCTGGGTATCCTGACGCGAACCTTGCAGGCGGCGCCTGATTGGTTGAGCGTTGGCGGGCGAATGGTCGTGATCAGCTTTCATTCGCTTGAAGATCGCATCGTCAAGCAAGCGTTCCGCGAAGACGATCGTTGGAATATCTTGACGAAGAAACCGCTTCGTCCAACCGACGCTGAGGTCGCGGCGAACCCGCGTGCGCGAAGCGCGAAGCTGCGGATTGCAGAGAGGTGCGATTAGCGACCGATGCCGATGCGATCGCCCCTAGGGGATTAAGGTTTCGCTGGTTTGGGGAATTGTTCTAGGATCCCCCCCCTCGCATTGTCCTTCGCTATTCCCTCATCAAGAAATCTGAAAATGAAACATCGTCCGCCGCCCCAGGACATTTCCTTTTCTGAATCCGTGCATCCAATTGAAGAGACTTCAGACGAAGACGTATTCGTTGCCGGATTTCCAAAGTCAGGCAACACGCTACTTCAGCACACCATCGCACACCTTGTGTATGGGTTAAATGAATCCGGCGGTCGAACGTTGGTCCAATTGATGGTTCCCGACGTTCATGCCAATACGCACTACTTTCGCCACAAAGACCGCTGTTTTTTCAAGACACACGACCATCCAAAAGAGCATCACCGGAACGTGATTTATATTGTTCGCGATGGTCGCGAAGCGATGCTTTCGTACTACCACATGTTGAAAAACATGGGGCAAGATGTTTCGCACCGGCAGATTTACTCCAATGAAGTCCCGGTGTTCGGCGGACAGTGGCATCAACATGTGGCGATGTGGGAGTCGAATCCGTTTGACGCAAATCTTCTTTGGTTGCGATACGAGGACATGAGGTCCGACCGGATCACGCAGCTGAAACGCATCTGTAACTTTTTAGAAATCGAACGATCCGAACAGGAACTCTTGGAAGTTGCCAGACTGACCTCATTCGAGCACATGCAGCAGGTGGAGCGGCGCAGCGACTGGGTTGCCAAAAACTTAACCGTCTTTAACAAGCCAGCGTGTTTCATTCGTCGTGGGGCATGCAATTCGTTCCGCCAGGAAGTGGATCCAGATGTGTTGGCCCTTTTCGAGAGTCGCAATGGGAGCGTGTTGCGGCGACACTATCCAGAAACGTTCGAACATTCCGAGAATCGCAAAGCGACGTAGCGGAGTAATCGAATCGGCTGCGACGTAAATCGGTGTAGATCTACCTTCGCGAGCGTTCGCGACCGGGCACCTCTTGCGCCCGGTCCGTGAGGCTTCGGAGACGGTTTTAGCGGAGGATTCCAACCATCAACGATTGTCAGCCCGTGGCCGCAAGCTGACCGCGTAAACCCCACGCGAGGCGAACTCGCGGAAGATAGGTATTTTCTCGATGTCGACGCTGAAGGCGGGGGTCAGAATAGGCTGAGTAAGTTGCAACTTTAAAGATAGCAAAGGCTTACGTCGCTCTGAGGTCGGCCGTCCGAGGCGGAAATCCGCGTCGGTTGGTCTCGATCGGTAGCTCTAGGGTACGCGGCTAGCAGACTCGGTCAACTGCAGATTTTGTCATTTTGGAGCGCCCGATTCGGCCCTGGCGCGGTAACTCGTTGAGCGATGACGAGTTAAGGCGGGGGGGCCGAAGAATGACTTTTTTTCCCGATCCTTCAGCGTGATTCGAATCGGTTCCTGCGGGAGGCTACCGCATGGCTAGAAGGGGGTGTGTTTTTGTGCCATTGGCGGATTCCCGGCGTCAAGGTCGCCGTAGCGGTTCTGATCTGCCGTGGGAGCCATCTGCGAATCGGGGTATGATCGCGTCATGGAAGCAACGCCGGCAAAACGGTCTCCCGAAACAGAACGGATCGAGCCCGCTCATTATGAGGGTCTGGGTGTCTCCGTCGGTTTGGTGGTTGCCGGTGTGATGGTTTGGCGACTGGTTGGGGACCCAGCCGGGACAGTTGTGTTTGGCGGGTTTGCGACGGCGTCGTTAGGGTTTCTGCTGGCGTATTTTGTGCGCCCAGATTGGCGATGGCGGCTAATGTGGTTGGTTCGGCAAGCGACCTTTCCGGTTCGTTGGACAGCAACCTTGTTAACAATGCTGGTCCTGTTTTACGGCGTCGTGACCCCGGTCGCGATCTGGTTTCGCTGGGCCGGAAAGTCGATTCGGCGGTCCGATCCGCAAGCGACCAGCTTTTGGCGGGAAGTTCATGCAGACGAGTCGGACGATTCTTTCTTTCGGATGTTTTGATGATCCACAACGGCGAAGGACCCGAGCACAGCGAGCATTCGCATCGGGAGGAAGCGATTGAAGGCGGCACCGTTGATCGCGGCGGCCCGGAACGGCGTCTCCCGGACCTCAACGGCCCATCGGAGTTTGAGCGACAGGCGGGGGCGACCGAGCCAGGGTTGTTGCGCGAATTTGTTTGGTTTCTTCGCTACAACAAGAAGTGGTGGTTGCTGCCGATTGTTGGCGTGTTGCTGCTGCTCGTCGCGCTGGCCTTTGTGACCACTTCGCCGGCGGCACCCTTTATCTACACACTGTTTTAATCCGCCAAAATTGACGGCGGATAGAGCGTCAACGGGGCCCTGCGTCAGCTTGCGATCGCCGAGCTATTTAGCGATCTCGGTGAAGGAGCTTTCTCGCAAGACGGTGACTTTGATTTCGCCGGGGTACATCAGTTCGCGTTCGAACGCCTGGGCAATTTCGTGACAGATGACGGCGGACTGTTCGTCGTTGGTCGACGTGCTGTCGACGATGACACGCAGTTCACGTCCGGCACTAATGGCGTATGCCTCGCGTACTCCCTCGAAGCGTTTCGCAATCGCCTCGAGCTCTTCCATTCGTTTGATATAGCGTTCGAGCGATTCACGACGGGCACCGGGACGCGATGCGCTGCAGGCATCGGCTGTGGCGACCACCATCGTATAGGGGTGTTCGATCACGATTTCGTCGTGGTGCCCAAATGCGGCGTGAACGACTTCGGGTGATTCGCCATGACGGCGCAGGATGTCGGCACCGATTTTAGGGTGCCCGCCTTCGAGTTCATGGTCGGCGGCTTTCCCGATATCGTGCAGCAGTCCGCATCGCCGCGCGACATCGCCATTCATTCCCAGCATTTCGGCGATCATGCCGGACAGGAACGCGACTTCGATGCTATGTCGAAGCACGTTTTGGCTGTACGAAGTTCGAAAATACAGGCGTCCGAGTAATTCGATCAGGCGGTCATGCAGTCCTGCGATGTTGACTTCGTCGGCTGCCTCGCGGCCCTTCTGCATGATCAATTCGTTGATCTCGCGTTGGGTTTCTTCGACGACTTCTTCGATTTTCGAAGGGTGGATCCGCCCGTCGGCGATCAGATTGGTCAGCGACCGTCTGGCGATTTCGCGGCGCACCGGGTCAAAGCCACTGACAATGACGACGCCTGGTGTGTCGTCGATAATGACGTCGATTCCGGTCGCTTTTTCGAAAGCCCGAATGTTGCGGCCTTCGCGTCCAATGATGCGACCCTTCATGTCGTCGGTCGGGACGTCAACGGTGCTGGTCGTCGAGTCGGCGGTGAAGGCGGAGGAGTATCGCTGCATTGCGGTCAGCAGCATCTGGCGGCTCTGTTCTTTGGCAGCCTCGGTGATCTGCTTTTTCTGTTTCAGCAGGACTTTTCCACGCTCATGTTCGAGTTCTTCGTTGAGAACTTCTAGCAGTTGCTCTTTGGCTTCGGCCCGGGTCATGCCGGAAATCGCTTCGAGCAGTCGTTTTTGTTGGTCTTCGAGCTTGCCGAGTTCTTCACGTTTGTTGGTCAGCATCTTGAGACCCGAGTCGAGACGCTGTTGGGCGTTTTCGAGTCCGCGTTGCTGCTTCCGCAAGTCGGCTTCTTGAAGGTCGAGTTGTTCGCTTCGGCGATCGAGTTTTTCTTCGCGGGCGAGCTGTTTCCGCCGTGAATCGGCGATCTCGGTTTCGCCTTTTGATTTGATTTCCAGGGCATCCTCTTTGGCCTCGAGGACGATCTGCGATTTCATCGATTCCGCTTGCCGGTTGGCCTCGTTCAAAATCTCATCCGCCCGTGCGGCGAGTTTGATTTTGTAAACGGTGTACTTCCAGCGCTGATAACCCATCATCAGAACGGCCCCTGCAAGCACGCCGGCGAGGGAGTAGACGAAGAAGTTTTCGTCCAATGAAGAGGCGAGCGGCAGCGCGAAGAAGAGTGCCATCAATGGGGTCAAGGCGACGGGGCGTGTTCGGCGGGTGGAAAAGGGCGGTAGACTGGCCGCTGACGCGACATGTCCTTGTCGCGTTCACGATGAAGATCGTAACAAATTTTGTTCCCCAGTGGGCAGTGCCCTGCCCTTTCCCGAACTCCGAATGTGCTTTCCAGGCAGTTGAAACGCATTTCGGCACCGTCCCATGTCAGATCGCCAAAACGAAAACTCCCCTTGGGAGCACCTTTTAAGTGACATCGAGGGGCTGTTCCCCGCGGGGAAGTACTTCAACGTGGGGGTCGTTGTCGGTTGCAGTGGTGGTGCAGACAGTGTCGCGTTGCTTCGCGCGGTCGTTGATCTGGCACGCCGCGAGATTCGCAAACGGTTCGCAGTTTCGAAGGAAAGCGAATTGCCGATGCCAGGGTTCGTTATCGCAGCGCATTTCAATCATGCGCTCCGTGGGAACGAGAGCGATCAAGATGAATCGCTGGTGATCGCGTTGGCAGAGGAACTAGGAATCAAGGCCGTTACGGCACGCGGTGATGGGACGTTGGCCGACGAGAAACACACCCGTGATGAACGCTATCGTTTTTTCGGAGACGTGATGCGTCAGTATGGCGCCCGATACCTGATGCTGGGGCACAGCTTGGATGACAACGTCGAAACGGTGTTGTTTCGTCTGCTTCGCGGGACAGGACCGATCGGCTTGGCTGGGATCGCGCCGTTTCGCGAATTGTCAGCCGATGAACGAGGGCGTGACTTTGTCGTCGCCCGGCCGATGTTGCAATCGCGACGAGAGCTGATTCGTGAGGCACTGGTGTCTGAAAATCACTCGTGGCGGGAAGACGGTTCGAATCGAGACTTGGCGTACCGACGCAACTGGATTCGCAACGAATTGTTGCCACAAATTGGCGGGCAATTCCCCGGGGCGATCGAGTCAATTGCGCGTGCGATCGATGGCCAACGTCAATGGAGTGAATCGATCAAGCGATTGTCACGTCAATGGGTTGATGTCTTTGTCATCGCGGAGGAACCGCTGCAAATCCGGCGATTGGATTCTGTCGATCATCCTGAATCGGTCCCCAGTATTTTGGCCGATTCGTCGGTGTGTGTCGAAGCACTGCGACACTGTTGGCAGCGCTGTGGATTTCCGCTGGGGAAAATTGGCCAATCACATTGGCGCCAGTGTTTTGAACTCTGGCACGGTCGAGGCGACGATCGCGTTCATCTACCCGGCGGCATCGAAGCAACCAGGGACGCTTCACAGATCTTGTTTCGTCGGATTTCCGAGACGTGAGGAAGACTGGGCGGCAAGGTGTGGGCGGTGAGCGGTTAAACTGTTCCGTTCCTACCAACACATCGCCCTCCCCTTTACCGCGACTATCGCGAGGAACCAGACGTATGAATCGGACGCAATACCGACCGAGCCAGGTTGCCAAACTGAGCACCGGAGTTGGCCCAAACGACCGTCTGTCGACTCCGTCGCGAGCGTCCTTTGATTGCCTGCGATTCATGATCGGTTTGATTCTGGCGGGCGTTTATGGTGTGTCCACGCCGAAAGCGTTTGCCGAGTCCTACACGGCGGACGTTGTTGTTTACGGGGGCACTTCGGCGGCTATTACTGCGGCGGTGCAAGTGAAGCAGATGGGACGCAGTGTTTTGATCGTTTGTCCTGACCAGCATCTGGGAGGGCTGACGAGTGGTGGTCTCGGATGGACCGACACCGGCAAGAAAGAAGTGATCGGCGGGCTCTCCCGCGAGTTCTATCACCGTGTGTACCTGAAATACCAACAGGCGGAAAATTGGAATTGGCAATCACGTGAAAGCTATGGCAATCGTGGCCAAGGAAACGTAGCGATCGACGGCAAAAATCGGACCCAGTGGATCTTCGAACCGCATATCGCCGAACAGGTCTTTGACGAATGGGTGAGCGAATGTGAGATCCCCGTCTATCGCGATCAATGGTTGGATCGCAAGTCGGGCGTCGAAGTGGTAGGCGGCCGAATCAAGTCCATCCGAATGCTTGGCGGCGACGTGTTTACAGGCAAGGTGTTTTTGGATGTGACCTATGAAGGTGACTTGATGGCCGCGGCGGGCGTGTCATACCACGTCGGTCGCGAGTCAAGCGAAACCTACGCTGAAAACTGGGCCGGGATTCAAACCGGTGTCAATCATCACGGTCACCACTTCGCCAACCTGCCCGCGATCAGTCCGTACGTCGTACCAGGGGATCCAGCCAGTGGCGTATTGCCACGCGTCAGTGCGGACCCGCCGGGAAAAAAAGGCGATGCAGACGACCGCGTCCAAGCGTACTGTTTCCGAATGTGTCTGACCGATCATCCGGGAAACCTGGTGCCATTTGAAGCTCCCAAAGGCTATGACCCAGCCGAGTACGAATTGCTGGCTCGGATCTATGAAGCCGGTTGGCGAGAAACGTTTAACAAGTTCGACCCCATCCCCAATCGAAAAACGGACACCAACAACCACGGTCCGATGAGCACCGACAACATCGGGTTCAACTACGACTATCCCGAAGCGAGTTATGAACGCCGTGCCGAGATCATTCGCGAACACGAGAACTATCAGAAGGGTTGGTTGTACTTTCACGTCAGTGACCCGCGCGTACCCGAGGAAATCCGTGAAGAGATGAAGCGTTGGGGGCTGGCGGCTGACGAGTTCGACGATAACGGTCATTGGCCTCATCAAATCTATGTGCGTGAAGCTCGCCGAATGATCGGTCAATTTGTGATGACCGAGAACGAATTGCAAAAACGCCGCCCCACCCCGCAATCCGTCGGCATGGGGTCTTATTCGATCGACTCGCACAACACGCAGCGCTACATCACCCCCGAAGGTCGCGTGCAAAATGAAGGCGACATCGGCGTTTCGACCTACGGGCCCTATGAAATTGCCTACGGCAGTTTGGTTCCCAAAGCGGATGATTGTGAGAACCTGATTGTGCCGGTTTGCGTTTCCAGTTCACACATCGCGTTTGGTTCCATCCGGATGGAACCTGTCTTCATGATTTTGGGGCAAAGCGCGGCGACGGCGGCTGTGCTGGCGATCGAGAGTGACTTGTCGGTTCAGGAAGTGCCGTACGACTTGCTGCAGCAGCGATTGCTCGCCGACGGACAAGTGTTGCATTCGGCAAAGAATGTGTCAGCGGTCGCCGGCCAGAGCAGCAGCGTGTTGTTCCCCAAAGATTTCTCCGGTGTGGTTCTGGATGATAGCCAAGCATCGTTCGTCGGTACGTGGCGACAGAGTGCGGCGAACCGTCCGCATTTTTTGTCCGGCTACCGGCACGAAGACAACGCGGCCAATGGAAAGTGTTCGGCGATCTTCGAAACCAAGCTGCCGACCGGTTTCTACGAGATCCAACTTGCCTATCCACCGAACACGAATCGGGCGACCAACGTCCCCGTAAAGATTTCGTCGGCGGGCGGCACGACGTCAGTGAAAGTGAATCAACGTTCGAAACCCACCACAGAAAAAGCGTTTACATCGCTGGGTGTGTATCAATTTGATCAACGACAGCCCGCAAAGTTGACGATTAGCAACCAGGGGACCGATGGATATGTGATCGTCGACGCTGTTCGATTCGTACCGGCGGACCCACCACCGAGCGATCGGTAAGGTGCGGCCAGCAAACCGATCGACGGAAACAAGTCTCGATCCGCCACGGAGCGCCAACGATGAAACGATTGATTGACGCGATTTCACAAGGCAGCTGTTTGCTGAATGTGAACGCCACAACGATGGACGAAATCGTTTCGGCCGGGGTGGATTATCTGGTTCAGAGCGGTCGGCTATCAGAGAGCCAACGCCAAGTCGTTGTCGACGGCATTTTGCAACGCGAACGTCAGTTTCCAACCGCGATCGGTCATGCTTGTGCAATCCCGCACTTTTATGATGACCGGATTAGCGAGCAAGCGTTGGTGTTCCTCCGCCTCAAACACGCGGTCAACTTGGGGGCACCTGACGGAATTGCCACCCGGTACGTGTTCTTTATGGTTGGTCCGACAACGCACGCGACCGAACATCTCGACACCTTGTCGTCAGTCGCACGGATGATGAGCGATAACGTCTGCCACTTTGAATTGACCTATTCAAAGAACGCGCAAGATGTGCTCGATGCGATCAACCGCCACCTCACCCGTACGGTACTGGCCAAGCCGGCGAAGCCGCGTGAAGTTTCCGAAGGTCTGCGTTCATCCCCTAAGCCCTTGGCCGGCGTCAAGGCGGACGTGCTGCGGCGGCTGCGTCACTACAAGTCTGACTTTGTTGACGGGATGCGTGCCAAGAGTATCGCGTCGATCGTGTTCATGTACTTTGCCTGCGTCGCGCCAGCGGTGACATTTGGCGGTTTGATGGGCAGCGAGACCGATGGTGTGATGGGTGCCGGGCCGATGTTGTTGTCGACCGCGGTTTGCGGAATTCTGTACGCGTTGTTCGCCGGCGGCCCGTTGATCATCTTGGGCGGGATCGGTCCGCTGTTGATCTTTACGATCATCTTGTACCAATTGTGCCAGGACTTTGAGTTGTCCGAGCATTTCTTGGGAGTGTATGGCTGGGTCGGTTTGTGGACCAGTTTGCTGACGATGCTGTTGGCGATTTCCAACAGCAGTAATCTGATGCGGTATTTCACGCGGTTCACCGACGAGATCTTTTCCGCGTTGATGTCGATGATTTTCATCTACAAGGCAATCGAAGCCTTGGTCGCGGGATTCCGTTCGGCCAGTGCGGCTGGACTTTCCAACGAAAAGCCGTTGTTGGCAATCGTGTTAGCAGTCGGAACGTTTTATATCGCGATGACGCTCGCCGGATTGCGGCGGAGCAAGTACCTGTTCGGTTGGATGCGTGAGTTCCTTGCCGACTTTGGGCCCTCGATTGCACTGGGCACGATGGTTGGTGTCGCGTGGTGGCTGGGCAGTGCCGCGACGCTCGACACCCTGGAGGTCTCGGCGGCTGCGAGTGAACGTGCCGGCTGGGTCGTTGATTTGTGGGGCGTGCCCAATTGGGTGAAGTTCGCGGCGATTGGGCCGGCAATGTTGGCGGCGGTGCTGGTCTATCTTTCGCAGAATATCACCGCGCGGCTGGTCAACAGTTCGGAGAACAAACTCGTGAAGGGCGAGTCCTATCACTGGGATCTGATGGTCGTGGGCGCTTTGATCGGAATGTGTTCCTTGTTCGGTTGGCCCTGGATGGTCGCGGCAACCGTTCGATCACTCGCACACGTGCGAGCGCTCTCGGATACCGAAGAAGTCGTTGGGACGAGAGGCGAGACTCAGGAAAAAATCATCCACGTCCACGAAAACCGTGTCACTGGACTATTCATCCATCTGTTGATCGGCGGATCGCTGTTGGCGCTTCCGCTGTTGGAGTACGTCCCGATGGCAGCCCTGTACGGTATTTTCTTGTACATGGGCTTTGTCTCGCTGCGCGGCATTCAATTTGTCGAACGCCTCGGATTGTTGTTGATGGACTCGTCGCTGTATCCGACAAACCACTACACTCGCCGCGTCCCGACACGCACCATCCATTGGTTCACGCTGATCCAATTCATTTGTTTGGCGCTCTTATGCGTTGTCAACGTTTTTCCGAGCCAGCCGGTTCGGATTTTGTTCCCGGTGTTTATCGCACTACTGGTGCCGGTGCGTGCGATCCTGTCGCGTTGTTTCGACAACGAACACCTGGCATTTTTGGATGCCGATGAAGCACCGGACGACGAAGAGTTGCACTGGGTGCTCTAGCTAGCCGGGGATCGCCGCCCGCTGCACCCGATGGTTTTGACTGTCGAGAATATGCATTCGACGTTTTGAATCAACGGCAAGGCTCCACGGATCGTACAGTTGACCAGGTCCGAGTCCCGGGGAGCCCCAAGTCGCGAGCGAATTGCCTTGCGCGTCAAAGTGCTGAACGCGCGCGTTGCCGTATTCGCAAACCACTGCGTCGCCGTTTTCAAGGACGAACACGCCGTAGGGATAAAACAGTTCGCCGGGCCCTTTCCCGGAACTGCCCCAGATGTCGATCAGTTCTGGTTGGTCGCCGGAGAGATCAAAGCGTTGGATTCGGTGGTTTCCCGAGTCGGCGATCCACAGTGTGTCGCCATCAACGTGTAGCCCCTGTGGACGCAGGAACTGTTCCGGTTCGCGTCCCGTCGAGCCCCATGCGAGTAAAAAAGTTCCGTCCGGGGCGAATTTTTGGATACGGTCAGCGTCGCCGTACTCGCCGATGTAGATGCAGCCCTGTTGGTCGACCGCGACGTCGGTCAAAAAGGCGAACTCGCCGGGCCCAAAGCCGCTCGTGCCGCCGATTTCCAGTTCGGGGCAACGTTGACCATCTAGAGTGTATGCAAGCATGCGGTAGTAATGCGTGTCGGCGACGAGCAGCCGATCGTCTTCGGCATTGGTGCCGACTTGGATGGTCATGCCGGTGGGTTTGCCATTCTCGATCGCGGGGGTACGCCAGTCACGGAGCCATGTCCCGTCGCGGTCGAAGACTTGGATTCGCCCTGTTTTATCGACGATGTACAGATTGTCGTTGCGATCGATGCAGATCGCCCGAGGCGTAAGGAAACGGCCGTTGCTCTGGCCACGTCGTCCCCAAACGAGTTCGGGTTCGTCGTCGTGGCTGCGTGCGATGCATCCGCTGAATGCACTCGCGCCGAGTGTGCTGATGCCGGCGCCCAGCAAAGTCGAGAGCGCATTGCGGCGTGAAAGTCTGTGCCGATGTGTCATGTGGGGGATTTGCGTGGCATCATTGTCCATAGCGGTATTGTAATGGCATCAGCGGATCTGGCGGGGGTGGAGTGCCGATTCGGCGAGGAAGCGACAACTGGTGTCACCAGAAGCGTCCTTGTCGATTCAAAATTGCAGACTTTACAATGCTGTATTCCCCGACGCGGTCGTGCTGTTGGGAAGAATGTCTACCCGTTCGGTCAGCTTTGTTTCAATCGTCGGTTTCTATGACCAAAGTTTTCGATCTCCGCCGAACCGACGATCCGCGTGACTTCATCCACCGCACTGTCCAGGCACTGACCGAAGGCCAAGTGGTGGCGTTGCCGACGGACACGTCGTATGGATTCGCGGCACATGCACTCACTCAGGCGGCGGTGGAAAAGCTTTTCGAGATGCGTGGGCCTTCGACAGCCCCGTTGGCGATTTCGGTTCGCAGTCGACAGGCCGCAGAAGATTTTTACTGTGAACCTTCGCCGGTGGCTCGACGACTTACACATCGTTGCTGGCCCGGCCCGCTAACCATCGTCACACCTTGCGATCACCCCCATTCGGCGATCAAACAATTGCCTCCGGGGGTCCAGGATTTGATTTTGGGCGAGCACCACGGGGTCGGTTTTCGGGTGGTCGACCACCGCATTTTGGAGGCGATTCATCGGTTCATGGCCGCGCCGCTGGTTTTGGCAGGGGCGCATCGTGTCGGTGAGAACGGTCGATCGGGAAAATCCAACTTTGACGCGCAGGGGGTGCTCGATCAGTTCGGTGGTGAGGTGCCACTGCTGCTCGATGACGGTCAGACTCGTTATGGTGGTGTATCGACGGTCGCCCGTGTGATAGGGAGCCGTTGGGAGTTGTTGCGAGAAGGCGTCATTGAACGAGCGGCTATGAATCAATTTGTCAAACCGGTTATCGTATTGGTCTGCACGGGAAATACCTGCCGCAGTCCGATGGCGGAAACCTTGATGCGAGAGCAATTGCGAAAGAAACTAGGGCGTGAGGACGCGGTTCGGGTTTTGTCGGCCGGTGTCGCCGCTTCCAACGGGTCCTGCGCCAGCCCCCAGTCGATTGAGGTCATGGGGGAACGAAGTTTGGATTTGACCGGGCACGCCAGCCAGCCGCTGGGTGATG
This sequence comes from Rhodopirellula sp. MGV, assembly GCF_002251265.1. Classification (NCBI taxonomy): domain Bacteria; kingdom Pseudomonadati; phylum Planctomycetota; class Planctomycetia; order Pirellulales; family Pirellulaceae; genus Rhodopirellula; species Rhodopirellula sp. MGV. Next base: position 15,867 of record NZ_NPDI01000071.1, read on the forward strand.
AGATCATGAACGTCGCCGATTTGGTGCTCACGATGACGCGAGCTCACCGTGCGGCGATCTTGGCGGCGTGGCCGGAAATGTACGATCGCGTCTTCACGTTGCGACATGACGGGGGCGATATTACGGATCCGATTGGGATGCCTGTTGAGACCTATCGACAGTGTGCCGATCAGATGGAAAACGAGTTGTCGGCATGGCTAGAGAAACTGGGAGACGACTTTTTCCCAACCCCCGCCGACGCCAATGGTTCAACGGAGTCCTCCGATGAGGATCAGGAGTCAGCTTGATGCGAATTTCGTTAGGCAGTGATCACCGTGGGGTGCACATCAAGGCACGCTTGATTCAATCCCTCCAAGCAAACTCGTTCGAAGTTATCGACGAGGGGACCTTCGATGAAGTCGCGGTGGACTACCCCGACTATGCCGAATGCGTTGCCCGCCGTGTGAGTTGTGGCGAGGCCGAGCGCGGAATCCTGATCTGTGGGACCGGCATCGGCATGGCAATCACCGCTAATAAATTCTTGGGCGTCCGCGCCGCGCCGTGCTACGACGAAGTCATGGTCGAAATGAGTCGTCGCCACAACGACGTCAATGTTTTGTGCTTGCCCGGCGACTTGATCGGCGAACGGTCCGTCGACGATTTGGTCCTCCGCTGGTTGCAAACCGATTTTGATGGCGGACGTCACTCCAAACGTCTCGACAAAATCTGCAAGATCGAAACCAAAAATGGCGACCATCTGATCGACCACACCAACGGTAAATCACCTGAGAACGAAGCCGCACAGCGGACCTCGTCATGATCTCGGATTGGTCTAGCTTGATCGGCAACCCACACCTGAAGCAGTGGTTTGCCAGCGCGATTTCTCAAGGCCGTTTCGGCGGCAGTTTGCTGTTTGTCGGACCTGCCGGTGTCGGCAAACGCAGTGTCGCAACGCTGCTCGCACAAACACTGCTTTGCGATCGGCAGCCAGCTTCGGCGATGGAACCGTGCGGCCGCTGCGAGGCCTGTGTCCAAGTTCGCGCCGAAACACATCCTGACGTGATCCGGGTACGCAAGCCGAAAGACAAGACCACCATACCGGTTGATCTTTTGATCGGGGCTCCCGAAGTTCGCATGCAAGAAGGCTTTTGTCGCGACGTGCGGCTGAGTCCCTATTGCGGCAAACGCAAGGTCGCGATTTTGGAAGACGCTGACTTCTTGAATGAAGAAGGCGCCAATTGCTTGCTCAAGACTTTGGAAGAACCGCCTGCCGATGCGGTGATCATCCTGATCGGTACCAGCGAACAAAAACAATTGCCCACGATTCGGTCGCGTTGCCAGATCATCCGCTTTCGGCCGCTATCGAACGAGGACGCGATCCGTTTGATTCGTGACGTTCACCAGTGCGAAGCGACGGACGAAGCGATTATTGAAGCGGTCGATTTGGCCGCCGGAGACATTGCCGGCGCGCTGCGATTGCTGGACGAGTCGACGTTGCGTTTTCGGTCTGCCTTGACGGAGGCGCTACGGCAACGCGTCCCCGATCCTGGAACCATTCGACGGATCGTGACAGACCGGATGGAAGAAGCCGGCAAGGATTCTCCCAAGCGGCGTGCGGCGCTGCGTGATGTGTTTGCGATGTGCATCGGCCATTATCGATCGGTGATGCGAGAACAAGCGAGCCGATCGGAAAGCCGGGCCATCACCCTGGCAAGGCTGGATCGCAGCGTTCGTGCACTGCGAGAGCTCGACCGGATGGCAAACTTGTCGACGCTGGTTGACTGCTTTGCCGCGGATCTGTCGTCCGGTTCGACGGGAGACCGTGGTGACATCGGTTCCTGATTCGCCAGCGGCAGAGTTACCAGCGGCAGAGTTATCCGTCCAGCTTTGGGCGGGACGCCTGCCACGGATCGCTTGGTTCGCCGAGCACTGTTGGTTGGTGATCTGTGACGGCGATCGAACCGAACGCTGGGAAGTTTGGCAGTACCCGGCTTGTGGACCCGTGTACTGGGGCCACGTTCATCGCAACATGATGTCACCCTTTGGCTGGATCCGCGATCGGCCAAAATACTTCTTGCACCAGTTCATTGGTGAAGAAGCGATCGGTCTCGCCGAGCGAATCCGGTCAACACCGACGACGTATCCGTGGTGTGATCGCTATCACTATGTCCCGGGTCCCAATAGCAACACCTACATCCAGTGGTGTTTGCAAGATCGCTACCGATTGGGCATCCGCGCGATTGGTCGCGGATACGCGAAGTGGTAACTCACGCGTAAGCGAGTTTTAGTTCTAAGCGAGCGCCAATGCGGCGACGCCGAGTCCGGTGCCCAGCAAGAAACCGAACACGTCACAACCAATCACGACCCAAGTGGGCGACTCTGTCGTGCCGTAATAACTGCGTACCGGAAGTTTGTGCAGCCAGGCCCAGATTCCGATCGAGAAAACCATCCGTCCGACCAGTTTGCCGGCAGCCTGAGCTGTGTCGGCGTCTTCTTGGCTGAATGTTTGAATTGCTTCAAAGAGATAGCTGGAAACCGCCCATCCATAGCTGATCAGCATCACATACCAAGATGCCTTGACCGGGACAAAGCATGCCACCGTGGTCGCCAAAGAAAGAACAGCAAGGGCGCCGAAGATGACCATTGTGATGGCAAATAACACACCGTCAATTTCTACATCCTGACCTTGCCCTTGAGCCGATGCGCCGATCAAGCCCGCGAAGAGCAGGCAGAGTACAACAAAGCCAAATGCGGCAATTCCGTTGATCACTCCCAGGAACGTTAGGAATCCAGGCCGCGGGCCACGTGGGCCGTCCGACGAGCTGCCTTGACGTTTGATGGCACCGCCCGACATCGCTTCGTCGAGTAGTTTTGCCGCACTTGCTCCCGGGGCAGCCGCCGCGACTCCGCGCCCAGGGACTTGAACGCTTTTTACGCCGCTGAAATCAGATTCCGTCAATTCGTCCAAGAACGAAGGCGGTGGCGGTGCCTGCATCCCAGGCAGATGACTGTAGGGATTCGCGGGTGCGGCTTGTGTCGGTGCTGGCTGAGTTCGTGCGGCCTGGGCTGATGAGGCTTGTGGCCGGGCTGGTGATGCCGGAGCGGCTTTGGCTGCTGGTTGGCCTGTTGCCTGTGCGGCGGCCGGCGAGCCTCCGGGGACACGAAATTGTTTACCGCACTTGCATTTGACCACTTTTCCGGCTGCCGACTCGGGAACCTGAAGAACGGTGGCGCATCCCGGGCATTTAATCTTCATGAGTCAGGCGAAGTTGAAAAGGAGCTGGAGGGGGCAGTCGAAGCGGCGGTTGCGGGCATAGTTTAGCACGAGCCTCCCAGATTGCTCCCATTACTTTGTGATCGCGTTGATCACGCGGGGCAGATGGAATTGGGCTACCCAAAAATACTAGGCAGCCTTCGGCGAGCGACTGGGACCGTTGGCTCAGTGCGGCGTTCATCAGCTCGACCGCCATGCGAGATTCGAGCGTCACTCCTGCCCGGACACCCACGCACGGGTCGTGGCGTCCCTTCTCGAGTTCGAAGTCGATCTCGGTGAGATCTTTCGACACCGATTGCTGGGGCTTGTTGATTGTTGAGGTTGGTTTGAATCCGACTTCAAACACCAGTGGCATCCCGGTGGTCATTCCGCCGAGCAACCCGCCGTGGGTGTTCGAGGTGTATCCCGTTCGACGGATCGGGTCGTTGTTTTCACTGCCACGTCGAGCGACGACGGATTTGCCGGAGCCGACTTCGCAGGACTGGACGGCGTTGAGTCCACCCAGGGTGCCCATGATCCGAGCTTTCAGCGAGTTGTACAGCGGATCGCCGAGCAGCGACGGAACATTCAAGGCAATGACTTCTACGCTCGCGCCCAGTGAATCGCCGTCTTTGCGAGTTTCCTTGATCAGTTCGCCGGCCTGTGTGGCAAAGTCGGCATCGACCGAAGGGATCTCTGATTGATCGATCAGTTGCTGCAATTCAGCAATCGCACCGGCAGGGATCACCGTCGGGCCTTTTTCGTCACGAAACTGGTCGTATAGGGCCTGACATTTTTCAGCTAGCGAGACTTTTGCCCGGAGGTCGCCGACTTGGTTGATCGACGAAACCAGTACGGTTTGGAAATGCTGTTGCAGGAAAATTCGCGCGATACTGCCGCCGACTACGTCCGTGATCGTCGCCCGGTAACTGCTGCGTCCGCCGCCACGAATGTCGACGAAGCCTTGTGATTTGTGGTATTTCACCAAGTCGGTGTGGCCGGGGCGGACTTGGCCGCCGGGGCCGATGAACTGGGTGTAGTCGCCGGATTTCTTGCTAGTCGAAAGCACCAGGGCGGCGATCGGTTCGCCCGTCGAGTAACCGCATTCGTACGCTTCGGTTTCGAACACGCTATCTTCGACCGTGACCGAAATCTTGCTGGGGCCCAGCAGTGCATTGTGGTCGGGTTGGTACAGACCGCTCAGGAAAACGACTTTGTCTTTTTCGTTTCGTGGCGTGCCGTGCTTGTTCCCGCCCGGCCGGCGGCGGTCAAGATACTGCTGCACCGTTTGACGATCGATTTTCAGCCCGGGAGGGCATCCGAACACAATCGTGGTGACGCCTGGGCCGTGCGATTCGCCTGCACCGGCCACCGAAAAGAAGGGTCCGCCTAAGATTTCCAGCATTGTCTTCGGCTCCCGATCAGGACTTCAGGTCGAGTGCGTCGCGACCTTTGGCCTCGATTTCCAGGACCTTGTCCAGTCGTCGTTGGTGCCGCTCCGAGGGGGTGTACTTTGCACCCAGGAACGCGCGGACGATTTCCATGGCCAGTTCGCTGCCGATGATCCGACCGCCGATACAAAGAACGTTCATGTCGTCATGCTCGACGCCCTGGTGGGCCGAGTACGTATCGTGGCAGATCGCGGCGCGAATGCCGGGAATCTTGTTGGCCGCGACGCTGACGCCGACACCACTGCCGCAAACGACAATGCCGCGGTCGGCGTTGCCACTGAGGATTTCTCGCGAGACGGCGATCGCAAAATCGGGGTAATCGCAGCGAGCCGGTCCGTCCGTTCCACAGTCGATCACGTCACCGACGAGTTCTGCGAGCGATTCGGTCGCCAAGCTTTCCGCGAGGACTTGCTTGAGCGGAAAACCGGCGTGGTCCCCTCCGATAGCGACACGAAGCGGTTTTTCAGGTTTCGAAGGTGAGTTCATGGACGGGTGGTTATGAGCGAATGCGACGAATCGTGTGGAGCGCTGGGTGATCGGTGGAAGCGAATTGATAGCTGCCAACGGGAGTTCAGCCGACAGCAATCTCGGTCAGCGGCGGCAGTTTAGCTCAGATGTCCAAAATTCGTTAGCCGGTCGATGTGGGGTATTCACGCTGTGAACAATGAATTTTGCCAACTTTTGATCGGCGTTGACCCCTCCGACGAAACACCCTAACCTAAGTCACGCAAAGCGTTTAGCTTGACATGCCGCGTGTGTGGCCTACCCCTCGGCCCACCGAGAATGTTCTGAAGGCATGTTTTTGGCCCGAAATTGGCTGATCTGGACGTGGACGGGCTGCGCTGCCAATCTGTCCGCAGTTACGGCGAATGGGACAGCTTGGATGCTGCAAAGTTCGCCGTGCCAGCGATCGATCGAAACCAACCAACGATTCAACGATGTCGTTTTTTGAAACTCTTGTGGATATTACCGGAGCAGTCTTTGGCGGACTGCTGGGCTCGTTTGAACGAGGCGTGACGTCGGTCTTCGGTTCGGCAAATGCGCGGCAAGTCGCGGCATTGCGTGCGAAGGCGGACGAAATCACGGAACTCGAGCCGAAATATGCGGCGATGTCCGATGATGAACTCCGTGGTCAGACAAAGGTTTTCCGGAAACGAATCCGCGATGGCGAAACTCTGGACGACATCCTGGTCGAAGCGTTCGCCGTTTGCCGTGAAGGCGGCAAGCGATTCTTGGGAATGCGTCACTACGACGTCCAGCTGATCGGCGGGATGGTGCTGCATGAAGGCAAAATTGCCGAAATGGTCACCGGTGAAGGTAAAACGCTAGTCGCGACCTTGCCCGCGTACTTGAACGCGCTCGAAGGTAAAGGCGTCCACGTCATTACGGTCAACGATTACTTGGCCCGTCGTGACATGGAGTGGATGGCGCCGTTGTACATGAATCTTGGATTGACCGTGAACGCGATCCAATCGGGCATGTCGACCCACGAAAAACAAGCCGCTTATCGCTGCGACATCACCTACGGAACCAATAACGAATTCGGTTTCGATTACCTGCGCGACAACATGCGTCCCGCCGCACAAGGCGACGACCGCTTCCCCGCCGAAGCCCAGCAGTGCCAAGGCCCGCTGAACTACGCGATCATCGACGAAGTCGACAACATTTTGATCGACGAAGCGCGTACGCCGTTGATCATCAGCGGACCCAGCGAGATGGACCTCGGTCGCTATGCCGACGCCGATCGCGTCGCCCGCGAACTGCAACAAGACGTTCACTTCACCGTCGACGAAAAACAACGCAACGTCACGTTGACTGACGAAGGTGTCCGTGAAGCCGAAAAATTGGCCGGTGTGGAAAGCTTCTACACCGCCGGCAACATGGAATGGCCACACTTGATCGATAACGCTTTGAAGGCGCACTTCCTTTACAAGCTGGACGTCAATTACGTCGTCAAAGATCGTCAAATCGTGATCGTTGACGAATTCACCGGCCGTTTGATGGACGGACGCCAATGGAGCGACGGACTGCACCAAGCGGTCGAAGCAAAAGAGAACGTTCCGATCAAGCCGGAAACGCAAACCTTCGCCACCGCGTCGCTGCAGAACATCTTCAAGATGTACAAGAAGCTGTCCGGGATGACCGGTACCGCGATGACCGAAGCGAATGAGTTTTGGAAGATCTACAAGCTGGATGTTGTTGCAATCCCAACGAACCGCGGTTTGCAGCGGCTCGAATATCCAGACATGATCTACCTGACCGAAGAGTACAAATTCAAAGCCTTGGCCGAAGAGATCGAGCGGACGGTCAAGTGGGATGTCATCGTTACCAAAGACGGCACCGAATATTGGGGTGACATCAAAGAAGAAAACGACGAGCAAATCAAAATCGTCTTGAAAGGCGAAAAGGAACCGCAGTCCGTTCCACGCTCGAAAGTCGTTAGCATCGAGTACAAAGGTCGGCCTGTTTTGGTCGGTACCGTCAGTATCGAAAAAAGTGAAAAGCTGGGCCGTCTGCTGGAACGCCGTGGGATTGAACACGAGGTCCTAAACGCGAAGCAGCACCAACGCGAAGCTGACATTGTCGCCCAAGCGGGACGCAAGTTTGCCGTCACTATCGCGACCAACATGGCCGGCCGTGGTACCGACATCATCCTGGGCGGGAACCCCGAAAACAAAGCTTGGGCGCAGCTCCAGCACAAATACAGCACGCGACTGGATGTTCCCGACGACGAGTGGAACGGACTGGTCGAGTCGATCGATCAAGCCGAGGGGATGAGCGAGCAAGGCAAGCACATCCGTGAACTCGGTGGCTTGTGCGTGCTCGGCACCGAACGCCACGAATCACGCCGAATCGATCTCCAGCTTCGCGGACGTTGCGGTCGTCAAGGTGACCCCGGTTCCAGCCGATTCTTCCTCTCGCTCGAAGACGATCTGATGCGGATCTTCGCCGGCGAATGGGTCAAGAACATGATGGAACGCATCGGCATGCGTGAAGACGAGCCGCTCGAATCCAAGCTGGTGACCCGCCGGATCGCGGCCGCTCAAAAGAAGGTCGAAGAACGTAACTTCGAAATGCGTAAAAGTCTGCTGGACTATGACGAGGTCATGGACGAGCAACGGAAACGCGTCTATCGCTATCGCCAGAACTTGCTGGACGGACACAGCTCCCGTGACATGATCTTGGAACTGATCCGTTCGCAGATCGAAAAGCAAGTCGACACGTTCTTGGATCCCGATTACGGCGTCGAAATGTTCGCTTCCTTTGCCGGCAGCAAACTCGGTTGTACGCTCGAACCGAAAGATTTCCAGAACATGGAACTTTCGATGGCCAGCGCCTACGCCTGCGAACAAGCCGAACGCGCCTCCGAAGTCATCGTTGAAGAGGTCGTCGAAGAAAACCTGCCGCAGGGTATGGAAGACGAATGGAATCTCAAAGCGATGGCCAAATGGGCCAACACCACGCTGGAAACGAACTATCAGGATCACCAGCTAAAGAACATGGATCGAGATGACTTGATCCGTGAACTGATCGAAAAAGCCCACGCGCGAATCGAAGCCGTCGATCTGTCTGAAGGCGAACCGCTCTTGGGCGCCGACTACGGACTGCGAATGCTGTGTGGTTGGATGCGTTACCGCTTCGGGATCGAAACCACTCCGGAAGAATTCCGCGACATCGAAGATCGCCGCAGCGTGACCGAAGAACTCGTTTCGCGTGCCGAAGAAGCCTACGCCGAGAAAGAAACCGAGTACCCTGCCCTGGCTGGTATTTCGCAATTCACGGTCCCACAAGGCGCTCAGGTGGTGCTGAACCGCGAGGGACTCGTCGACTGGATTTTGCGTCGCTTCGAAAAGTCGATGGAAGTCGATGACGTTCCGTTGAACCGCGACGACTTGAAAACCCAACTGACCGCATACAGCCGAGAAATGGCGACGGCTGCCGAGCCGTTGTTGAACGAAGCCAACCAACGTGTCGCTGATCTGTTTGCCAACGTCGCTGATGAAAAAACAGCTTCGGTTGCCGCCAGTGGCACCACCAAACTCGACGACTTGGTCCATTGGATGAAGACCGAGCTTGGTGCGTCCGTCGATGTCGAAGACTCTCACGGATGAACCGCGACGAGTTGCAGTTGGCCGTCAGTGGTGCCGTTGATGATCGGTTCCACCCCGAAATGCGGCGCATGGAACGCCAGATCCTGTTGAACATCGTCGACGACGCGTGGAAAAACCACTTGCTGACGATGGATCACCTGCGCAGCAGCGTCGGGCTGAAAGGCTACGCCCAATTGGATCCAAAGGTCGAATACAAACGCGAAGGGATGCGTCTGTTCGATCAAATGTGGGACTCCGTTGGCGAGCAAGTCACCGGGTTGGTGTTCCGCATGGAATCATTCAATCAAGACTTCATCCGCAGCACCTGGGTCGATGCAAAGGCTCGTCATGACGAAGCCCGTTCGATTACCAGCGATGCGGCCGCCGCGACCGCAACCAAGGCTGCCGCGCAAGCTTCGTCACGCACCGCTGCTCAGGAAGCCGCCGAAGCGAGCAACCAGTCGACCGAGGAAAAGCCTGAGCCGATCCGCAACGTCGGTGTCAAAGTCGGTCGCAACGATCCCTGTCCCTGTGGCAGTGGCAAGAAGTACAAATCCTGCTGCATGAGAAAGTAAGCACGCTTTAAAATCGGAATTGGAAAGGATTCCAACATGTTCGCGAACTTCATCTACTTGATGGCGATGACGATCGCCTCGCCGTGGATCGTTTATCGGATGGTCCGCCACGGGCGCTATCGCCGCGGCGGACACGAGAAACTGTTCGGAATTTCCAAGTCGAAAGCGAAGCGAATCTGCGGCGGCCCGAACCGTTCGCCGGTTTGGATCCATGCAGTCAGCGTTGGCGAAATCAATTTGATCGGCAGCGTCGTGCGGCAACTCCGCGAACGGGACCCAGGAACACCGGTTGTCGTCAGCACCAGCACGGACACCGGATATGACCTCGCGGTACAGAAGTTCGGCGAAGATCACGTTTTCTTTTGTCCGCTCGATTTCACTTGGGCTGTCGGGCGCACGCTACGGCGGTTGAAGCCGAAGATGCTGGTCTTGGTCGAACTCGAGCTTTGGCCAAATCTGGTCAGCATGTCTCGGCAAGCTGGCGTGGAAGTGATGGTGATCAACGCCCGCTTGAGCGAGAAAAGTTCTAACGGCTATCAGCGTGTCAGGCCTTTGACACGACCAATCTTTTCAAGGCTCAGCCACGTTGCTTGCCAAGATGAACTGACCGCAGAACGGTTTGTCGCGTGTGGCGCTGATCCGCAGTGCGTCGAAGTCACCGGTTCGTTGAAGTTCGACAACGCACCCGATTCACGAGACAACGCCGAAGTCCAATCGCGTGTGAACTGGGCCAACATTGACCCCTGGCATCGGGTCTGGATCGTTGGCAGTACCCAAGAAGGCGAAGAAGCGATGGCACTTCGCATCTACGACCGCTTGGCAAAGAAAAATCGAAACCTGCGTTTGATCTTGGTGCCGCGGCATCGCGAGCGATTTGATTCGGTTGCCCAATTGGTACAGGAACACGGATTTAAAGTTCGACGGCGTTCGATCAAAGATGATCGTCGCGGCGATCAGTGGGATGCCGACACGGTGCTGCTCGTTGACTCCATCGGCGAGTTAAGGCACTGGTGGGGCGTCGGCCAGATCGCGACGGTAGGCGGCAGCTTCGGCAATCGTGGCGGGCAAAACATGCTCGAACCGGCCGGGTATGGCAACGCAGTTTGCTTTGGGCCGGACACGCGAAACTTTGACGAGATCGCCAACCGTCTGATCAATGCCGGCGGCGCGATGCGAGTCGCTGACGAACCCGCACTCGAAAAGTTCGTGGAGATCTGCGCAGCGAATGAGCCGATGGCCAACGAACTCGGTCGTTTGGCAAGGAAAGTCATCGCGCAGCATTGTGGCGCGACCGAGCGAACGATGACGTGTTTGCTTGGGCCAGAACGAACGCTTGCACGCGCCGCTTAATCGCCCGTGAAACGTTTGAGCGAATGACGTTCAAACGGACTTCAAAATGTCGGCAACGTCCAACAAGTAAACTTGCCGACCGCCGTCGTGAGGACTGTCGATCGCGATCTTCGTCCCGTCGTTGCTGCTGCGAGGATGCGTGTCACACCGCCATTCACCGCGATACGGTGATGGCGACGGAAAGTGACCGAGGTCAAATCGCTGGCCGCTGGGGACATGATACAGGTACACGGTTTGTCGGCTGGTCTCACGGTCCGGGTAGGTGTCGTTCAGGATCCAGTCTTGATACGGCGCGGGCAGATAAGTGTTGTGCCCATTGGAGGGCATCTTGTCTTGGCCAATCGGAGTCACCTTGTCGGTTTTGTCGACGAAGTCATAGAAGCCAGCCTTGCGGCCCGCAGGCTTGGTCCACATGGTGACCGCATCGTTGCCGTTCCAAATAAAGTGTGATGTGTATCCCGAAGGATCAATGACATAGCGATCGCTGCCATCGATGTTGGCCGTCAACATACGAGTGACAAAGCCGCCTTTGAATTGCAGCGTTGCCGGATCAAACTCGGGACGATAGCGGTGTAAAACGATGAACCGCTCACTGTCGGGACTGACCAAGAGGTGATTGAAGTAGTGCCACGCTTCGGCATGCTTGTCGCCATCGGGCCAAGCGATCGACGCGACGTCGGCAAGTGACAGGATCAGCGTCGATTCACCGGTTTCTAAATCGACACGCCAAATGCCGCTGTCGTCGGGAGCTCGCTTGTCGACATTCGGGTCAGCCAAGCCGTCATAACCATAGCCGGGGCGAAGATTGTCGATGCGGCGAAAGTCAGCGGACAAGCCGAACTTGCCATTCGGCGCGATGGTGTAGATCGGCTTGTCGATGGTGCGAATCTGCTTGGTGTCCAGCGAATAAATGCGACAGACAAACGAGTCATCTTGGCGATCATTCCAAAGGACACGTTTTCCATCTGTCCCGATCCACTGCAGCATGCATCCCTGCTGCCAACCCCATGCATTACTGGTTCCGATCGGAACCCACCTGTCATCGTCAGATGTATCGACATACCCGACACCAATGCGATCTTGGCCCGTGGGCGAACGTCCCTCGAAGTCGACTTCGTTGGCCAGGACGAACCGATTGGTGGGATCGAATTCTCGTTTGTCGTAATAGCCGAACCAATGCTGTTTCGGGCCACGTGTGATCGCACGACAAGGGACAAGCGTTTCCAGCGGTCCGGTACGGCTTTCGGCAAAGGCGGAACGTGTGCAAAGTCCGGCGGCTGTTGTTCCGGCGAGAATTCCGAATGAGCGGCGGGAAAGATTGGTCATCAATAGACACCAAGCGGGGAGTGGGAGGGGCGGGGTCCCTCACAAGATAAACGGTTTAGACAAGCCAAGGGGCGAGGGGAAACGCAGACGGTGTTGATTGGTGGGATGGACTGAGGCGATTTGCCGCTGGTTGTGGAGCGTGATTTGGGCGTCTGGAGCGTCGGTTTCCGCTCGACACTCTTGACATGGTCATTCGCAGCGGCGAAGCTATTGAGACTGATTCTCAATTTCTACGTCCGTGATTTGTGGGATCCCACTGCAATGGCGTCCGTTCAAACTTCGATCTCCGTTTTGGCTGGTGCGAGAAAAGGGTTTTACCAATGCGTCGATGTCGATGCGTCTGGTCAAAACGCGATTCGGCTCAAGCGTCTGGGGATTTGTGCGGGCCGCGTTTTGGAGCTCGTCGGGCAAGGTGACCCGATGGTGCTGCAACTCGGCAACTCACGAATCGGCCTGTCACGACAACTTGCGAACTTCGTTTCGATTGCGCCCGCCGAGGCATTGCTGCCAGGTCCGGTTGCCCAAGACGCGCTCTGTTCGTGATCCGCCACCGCCTCAAGAGCAGGTGCATTGAGTAGCCCTCCCCAGATATCGGTCGGATCGTCTAGCGATTCGGCCCTCCCGGTCGTTTCTCGTACCGATGCCTTCCCTGTCGTCCTGTTGGTCGGCAATCCCAACGTCGGCAAGACGTCGTTATTTAACGCGTTAGCGGGAATGCGGGCGAAGGTTGCCAATTACCCGGGGATCACGGTCGATTTGCGCAAGGCGTCACTGCACGTCTCGGCTGTCGATGCGGATTCGCGTTGCCAAGCGACACAAACGGTCGAACTGGTCGACTTGCCAGGTCTGTACAGCATGCAGACCGCCAGCCCTGAAGAAGACGTCGCCGCACGCAGTATCCGAGGCGAACTGACCGGGCGGTTGCATGAACCGCCGAACGCCGTGGTGGTGGTGGTCGACGCGACGAACCTGTCGCGAACGCTCGTCCTCGCCAGTGAAATCTTGGAACTCAAATTGACCGCGACGATCGTCGGCAGATTGAGTTC
>NZ_NPDI01000072.1:0-149149 GCF_002251265.1 Rhodopirellula sp. MGV
CGTCCTGGACGCCAAGAAGAGCGAGTGGTAAAGAAAAGGCCAAAGAGCTACAAGCTGATGAAAACTCCGCGGAAACCCAACCGAAATCGTTTTGCAACAATCAGTTACGACTAACTACGTGCCATTCGTGTCAGGTACCTTTTGGGCAGTTTAGGCAATCTACTGTGGGGCCGATGAAGCGAGCCACTTCGCCAGGACCGGCCCGCTAGTCGCGGTGAAGAAGAATAAAGCGACTACGGAAGCCATCGAGATTGCGGCTGGTAATGAGCTCTGGCTTGGGAGGTGTTATAGGCTCGGCATTTGGCTGCTCAGCGTTTGTAACTGTTTCAACTTCGGCATCGTTTTTATTCTCGTCCTCTTCCTCGCTTTCTTCTTCGTCCACTTCCTCTTCCTTATCCTCATCGACAGGTTCAGGAGGAAGGTATTCCGTTTGGACTTCGGTACCGCGACCATCACCATTGTCGTCAAGTTGTCCGTGTTCGGTTTGCAACCGATCGATTGAGCGGAATCGCATGGTGACGTCGACGCAAGTCGTCAGATACAAGTCGAGCAAGCTGATTTTGGAGTCCCCATCAAGATCGCCCAACGTGCTATCGAGCTTTCCCCGGCCAATAGGTCTGCCAAGGCATAGGGCATCTCAGTTCCGGTGAACTCGAGATCAGCTTCCGTCGACGTCAAGACTACGCGCCCCGGTTTGGCCATCGGCTTGATCCAAAGTCCGCTCAGTGGCTGTGTAAGCCAGAACACTTGCTCCGAGCATTTGACCGGCTCTGACCACTTTGCAAAGTCAACCTGATTGAAATCTCGATCGGTCACATTGAATTGGCATTCGATTCCGTTGAGATGGGAATGCCCAATCATGATCACCCAATAGGCATCGCTTGGTGTCAGTTTTTCTGACGCTTCACGCAGCGTTTGCTCGACCGTCTTTGCATTGCTGATTCCGACTGATTCGTGTGCGGCAGAAAGTGTTTCTTGCATTTCAGCGTCACCTGCGAGCACCGTGAGATGTTCTGGTTTGACGGACAAGGTTTGCTCTACATTCCGAATCAGCTTTTCTGCGGCGGCTGTCATCTGTTCGCGATGTGTGTCGTCACCGGGCAGCCCGACCATGATTGCCAGATGACGATGCGACGCGGTCGGGGCCCGATCAGCGGCGGGCTCCACCGCCTCTTGTGAGCTTCCGATTGAGACAAGCGTTATCACTAAACCGGCGAAAAGCGGCAAACGGTACATAGCATTCCTACACGTTTATCGAGAGGAGAGAACAGAGTCACTCGAACAGGATCATTCAAACAGTGGTGACTGCATCACTTGCGATCGTTCGATTTCAAACTCGGCGTGTTGCGACAACAGAAGCGCCGACACTTGTATTTTGTCGATCGAACCGCGACTCGATTCGCTAAACAGATCTAGCACCGTTCCATCCCAGCAGATCACACACCAACGATTGAGGCTGTCTTGTTGAACCAATGCCGCACCGGCTGGCAGCATTTGTTGGCCGTGATGAGAAAGCGTTTGCGCGTTCAATAAGTGCAAGGTCGGCGCGACACGTTGGTTTTGCCAGTCACCGCAGACTACGGCAAGGTAGGTCCCATCATCGGACATTCGGATGGACTGAATCGGATCGCCATCGGAAGTCCATCGCGCGATCATTTGCCCGGATTGCATTTCCCAGCGGATAACAGACCCGACAGCGTCTGCAGAAAAGACGCCGCCGTCGTTGCCAACACAGACACTGGTCACTTCGTTCTGATGGCTGCCAAGTAGGGACACCGCCATCGAGGCGTCCAAATCCCAAAGGCGGACATTGCCATCGGTATCTCCAATAATCACACGTCCCGTTGAAGACACCTCCGAGATCGCTGTCAATTCGTCCTGCTGAAATGAGAGATGCGTTCGCTCACCGACGATGGAAATCCCACGGTCGGTAACCGCTCGAAGTCGATAGCCAGACGTCTTTAACGTAAAACTCGCCCAACGTTGTGCGGGTTGAAGATTCCAAAAACCCGAGGGCGCCGGTGGCAAGGCAGCTTCGATTTCGGCAGCCTGCATCTGAGCTTTGGGAGTTTGTTCGATCACCTGGCTAAACGATGGAGGCGCGACCGACCAATGACTTGCCAAGTCGGGGCGTTCACCAAGGGGCATCAGATACAGCTGTGGATGAAGGATGATGATCACCGAACACATCACACCACAAACCATTCGGACACTTCGCGAAGCCGGGGCGTTGCCTTCTTGACGCATCAGCAACCGCAGCCGTTCTTCTAGGGTTGCGGTCGGTTGCATTCCCGATGCGAACTTGGGCAGCCCAATTTGGTGTTCACTGATAAAGTCCACGACGCGCAACAGAGCTTCTGCATAGCGTCGAGGCTTGGTTTCGAGCAATTCGACAGCCCGCGCATCACAACAAGCTTCCTCATGTCGCTCGAGCTGCTGTTTTGCAAAATAGACACCGGGGAACCACCAATAGGCAGACGTCACAAACCATTCCAGCCACCGGACCCAGTGGTCTCGCCGGCAGTAGTGCGCCGTTTCGTGTGCCAAGAATGCCCGACGGTCTTCGTCGGACATTGCCTGCCAAAGGTCTTCGGGACAAACGATAATTGGTCGGGTCGCGAACCCGAAAAGCATCGGTGAAACGTGGACATCCATCCGCACGACTCGGGGCGGTTTCGAGCCCCATCGCGAGGACAGACGCCGACAGGAAAATTGCTGAACGATCTCGGCGGCAGCTTCATCGTCATGGCCGCATTCGGTAATCAGTTTTCGGAAGCGGATCAATCGGACCAGTCCGCGAGAAGCCATCAGCAGGAACCCGATGCCCCAGACGGTTACCAACCACCCGGTCAATTTGGCTCCAAAGGAATCGAAATACTCTGACAAGCTCGATGGCGAATTCGTCACCATCGCCGCATAGCTTGTTTGAAACGCGTCGCGATCGGCGGACGAAAACGCCTCGCTAGATGAAGCGTCATCGTCTGGATGACTCGCCAGATTTCCCCTGTCCGGAATCTCGCTCGCTAGGATTTCAGAGCGATTCGTTTTTTGAGACGGTCGCGGTAGTGTTTCGCCGCTTGGGTTGGCAATTCTCTGAACGTTCTCCCCTGATCCGTCTTGCAAAGAAGTTTGTGTTTGACTTGTCGTTTTTGTAGAAGCGGAGGCCTGAGCTGGCAAAGGGATCGGCACGGGCAGTGAGATGATTGGTGGGGTCACCAACTTGACCAGGACCAAGATCCACAGCGCATGGGCAAGCGCCGCGCGTTTACCACGACGACCGACCCAAAGGGCGATGACCGCGATCAACGTCGCTAGAAGCAAGTTACCGATAACCAGCTCCAGCAATGGCATCATTCGGAATCCATTTCGTCCAGGATTTTGCGAAGTCGTTTTCGCTGGCGCGAACTGAACTTGGCCGACTTCACGAGGTGTGTCAGCAACGTCCCCATGGTGCCGTCACACAGCTCGTCTGCGGTGGCTTGTAATCGGTTGCTAATCAATTCGTCGCGGCCGACGATCGCGGCGAACTGGTGTGGCCAACAATCACGGTTCCGTCCAACAAAGCCTTTGGTTTCCAGCCGTGAGATCAACTTTTGAACGGTCGCGATGTCCGATGGGGTTTCGGCACCATAGAGCCATTTGGAGAGCTGTTTCAAAGTAGCCCGTTCGTTCTCCCACAGCTTCTCCAGAATTGCTAATTCGGCAGCCGTGACGTCTTTGGAAGGTTTCACCATCGTTTCATGTCTTTGTCGTTCAAGGTGTTCTTATGAAGCAAGTTCGTTCGCCGAGTAGGATCATGCCAAACCTGTGGTTCGACGCCAGATCCATTCTGTGGTGAGCAGTCCGATTAGAGCAAACCAGAGCCAAATTCGGTTCCAGGCCGGCGTCGATTCGACTTTCGCCGGCCCCTGTTGCTCTTGGCGTTCTCGAAGCAGCTCAGTCAATTGATCGGGATCTTCAAGCACTTTGCCGCCTGAAACGGCAGCCAGCCGCGATAATAACTCATGATTGGGCAACGGGTTCTGTTGCTCAAACGGATCACTCAGGATTTGAACGGCCAACGAAGTGCTATCGACCTGTGTTCCATGGCTGAACGCCATCCCCATGTCTTCGCCCTCGTAGGCAGTCAATTCAATCCGCATCCCACTGTCGGATGCGGCGACCGACTCGCTGAGCATCAAGTTGACTTCGTAGACCTGTTCTTCGGCGTTGATCTTCATGGGGAGTTCTTCCCCCCAGGCGATCCGTGGCCCAACTTCGCCACTTTCCCGGACCACATTGTCAGGCCATAGGACAGGCGAATAAAGCGACATGTCGTCGAGCGATTCAGGTTCGAACATGGCCCAAACTCGATAGCCTGTTGTCCGCAACGCGGCCTCGTCATACGACGTCGCTCGAATCTGCAGTCGCTGACCTGGTCGATAAAAACGTTGGTTGCTACTGACGACTAATCGGCGGCGACCTGTCGAAGATTCTTCCGTTGCCCAGTAAACCAAATTGCGCCAGAACTTTGCCGCGACTCGCTCTGGTTGATCACCCCAGTTTTGTGCGAGCCCTTCAAGATACGAACCAGACAAAGAAGCCGTCGACACCAGGACTCGGCCCCGACCGGCTCGCTGTGCGACAATCACTGGCTTGTGATCCTCGGACGTTTGTGCCAACACCGTCGCATCGGGTTTTGCGATGATGTCGCCGACCGCGACGCCGAGTTCGGGCAACGTTTTCAAAATCTGCTCGTTGAGCAATCGCTCCATTCGCAATCGCCAAATCGGGTGCAGCGGTTCGGTCACTTGAACGGCGGTCGACAAAGGGTAGACCGCGTTTGACGGTTCCAGCACAACCGGCAGAAAGGCCTCCAGAAGAGTGTCCTGCCATCCCGTTTGACGCATCGCACCCGCACCTGTCAGGATCAAACCGCCACCGCGACCGTCAACCCATTGTGCCAACCAACGCTGTTGTTCCTCGTCGAGAACATCGGCAGTGACTTCATTGAAAATCACACAGTCGTATGCGAACAGTTCCGCGCGTGTCGATGGAAAGCCGCTGCTGGATTGAACCGACCCGTTGGTAGCGACTCGACGCAAGCTTTGCCCGCCAAGACTTTGCAAAACGGTGCACTCGATATCTTCGTCGGCCTGCAACGCCGATTGAATCGAGACCTCTTCACTCGACTGCTCTCTTCCCAAATTGCTAAACAGCCCACCAAGAAACGAAGCCTGTTGCATCTGTCGTGGCCGATTCGCCTCGATGCTTAGCACACGAACTTTGGTACGGTCGATCTCGACATGCGTTTCGACACGGTTGTTTTTTGTGCTAAGCTCGCCATCGATCGGATCAACGACCACCACCAAGTCCTCCGCGCGGTCGTCCACCCGAAAGACAAGCGACGCCGATTGTGCCCCGCCAGTCAATGTAATGGGAATCGCAGCGACTTCGGCATAGTCATCGTCAATCGTTGTCGACTTGCGCAACACACGTACCGTTGTCTCTTGGCCGGGATAGCCGAAACTGCGTAGGAAGACTTGCAGTTCGTTTTCTGTAAACTTCCTCACTCTTGAAGGAACGACCAACGAAACGATTGCGATGTCCCCCGAGCCTCCCGCGTGGCCGATCGGTACCACATGAATCGGCACTTTGTTCTTGCCAAAGATTTCGCCGAGATGTTCAACCGATTCCGATGCACGCACCCGACCATCGGACAGCAGGACAACGCCTGCCGATGTTTGACCGCGAACCTGGGGCAACAACTGACGCAAAGCATCGGCCAAACGTGAGTCCGATGCGGCGGGCGGTTCGATCGAAGTTGCGTCGTCAGCTGGGTCGCCTGACGCGACCAACCGAATGGCAGGTGCCATGCGATCGCCTTCCGGTCGCCCCTTAAGAGTCTCCGGTATTTGGTCGATCGATGCCTGGTTGCCGTCCGATTTTGCAAAGGGTTCGAGGCGGTGCCCAAATCGAAATGCTTGGACATCGCCGCCATCATGTTCGCCAGCGCCCTGTTGTGCCGAACGTGTGAATTGAATCGCCTGTTGCCAGCGATCTTGATCGCCGCCGAGCTGCATACTTTGCGAACCGTCGAACAGGTAAATCATCCGTGGGCGTGTCGTTTCACCTGGTTGCTGATCGACGATCTTGGGACCCAGCATGATCACAAGAACGATCCCAACCGCAGCGGCACGCAACAGCACGAGTCCCAAGCGGTCTCGTACCAATGTCTTGCCCCAACAGATCCGCAACAGCGCCCAGACAACAATCACGGCGCCTGCCAATCCCAGCCAAGCCCATTGTTGCAGTGGTGTTTCCCAAGTGACGAACGTTTCGGCGATCAAACTGTTCGAATCGCCGAATCCCATTTGCGTGATACACGGCAAGATCATGTTCAAGCTCATTGGGCCGCTCCGCTGGTAGCCGTGGAAGCGTCATCGCTCGAAAGTGTGCGAAAATAACCGTCAACCGCCCGCTGATATTCCGAAGGTACCGGTGTATCCCGATCAGCAGCGATTTCCAACAAGATCACCTGCTGTATCCGGCGGCGAAGCTCTTGAGCGATCACCTGCAAGCGTCCAGAGGTTCGATTTTGCAACGAGATTCCTCCACCGCCGTTGCTCCCAATCAAGAGGCTCTGAATGCTCCCGTCAGCATTCGCCGGCATCCCATTTCGTTGATCGTCGGCTTCAGAAGAACCACCCTGCGACTCATTTTCCATCGGCTCATCGCCTACTCCGCCGGAACCATCTTCCAAAAGCTCGGCCAGTTCACGCAGACTCTCATCGCGTAGGTCTTGAGCGAGCTGCTGCATTTGTGCCTTGATTTCCGGTGGCTGTTCGGAAGGTTCGCCGGAACCATTTTGGGATTGTTGCGACAGCTGTGTCGCTTGCTGTTCCATTTGTCGCAGGCGGGCCAAACGCGGCGTCACCAGTTGTTGATACAGCCGCTCCAACTGACGTGCCGCGTCGACGTAATCGTTGGCACGATCCATCGCCGCTTCGCCAGCCAAATTTTGCTGCGTTTGGTCTTCAAGATTCACCTCCCCGATCGCCTGCCGTGAGTCGGCGAGCAATCCCATGAATTCCGCTTCGTCCGCAAATTGGCGAAGCCGATCGTTTACTTCGCTCATCTCGATATCACCGATTTCGGCTTGGCTTGAAAGCACCTCCTTCAAGGTTTCGCCACGCGCGGCAATCCGATTCAACGTCCTTTCCAGCTGCGTCTCATCGTTTCCTGCTTCATCCTCGCCCTGACCACCTTGCCCACCGCGAAGCCGATCCGATAGCTGGCGTTCCATCATCCCCATGCCGACCGTCAAATCACGGAGTGTCGAGATACGAGTGACCGGTTCGGTTGCCGCAATCGACTCAAGCTGATTGCTCATTTCCTCAAGTAAATCGCTCGACGCGTTTCCCTGACGAGAAAAAGCAGGCAAGTTTCGTTCGCGTGCCTGGTCGGCGAGCGTATCCATCTCTTCAAGTGCTTTTTGCATTCGTCCGGACAGCAATTCCGAAGACTCCAGTTCCTGATCAAGTTCGTCACGCACCGCCTCCAAACGGGCCAGCAACTCAACTTGGGCTTCGTACAACATTTCTTCCTCAGACGGTGCGTCGCTGTCGTCCGCAGTGCTATCGTTAGCGCCAGCCGGGTCAGCGGTCTCTTCGGTCTCTTCGCCACCCTGCCCAGCGTTGTCGCTTTGGTCCTCAGCACTCTGGCCCTCAGCGTTCTGGTCCGTGGGCATTTCGGCTTCCGCATTTTCTTGGGGCTCAGTTGCCGGTTGGTCCGAATTGGAACCTTCAGTCGCAGGCATGTCCGTCGGTTTGCCGCCGCTTGTTCCGCCAGACCCTTGGCTTCCGTTTTGCATTTGCCGCGACTGACGTGCGAGCTGGCGCTGATCGGAAGCGATCCTTTTCAGGGTATCAACCAATTCTTGCGGCGTTTGCGGGCGGTCGCGTCGCAGTTTTTGTTGTAGTTGCCTTGCCAACTGATTCATTGCACGTCGTTGACTTGGCGACTGCATGTTGGTCAGCAGGATTTCCAGTTCGCGTCGTGCCTCGACGAGAGATTGCAGTGCGTCTTCTTCCTGCGCGAATGCAAGCTCCATCGCTCCTGCGGCAAGCGAATCGGCCGCTTGCAACATCGACGCTTCGGCACGACTGAGCGCTTCGACATCATCGTTTCCGCGTTCGAGGAAGAATTCGGCGAGGAATCGTGTGAGGTCGGCGAGCTCGCTTTGGTTTTTCACCAATCGGTCGATTGCCCCCAGCTCACTGGCCAAGTCATCGCCTTTCCGAATCAAGTTTCGCGTTCGGTTGATGACAAATCGTTCCCGACGAATCAGTTCGTCAAGCTGAACGATTACTCGGCCATTGCCACCCGGCATGGGTTCGATCTCAGCTTCTCGAAAGAATTGACGCAGAGGTCGAATATCGATGTACCGAACATCGCTTTCGGTTCGATGAGCTCCCCAGGGCCGGTTGTCGACGGCATAGGCGTAGTACGCAATGTAGTCGCGTTCGGTCAGGCGAAACGACTCAAGTGGCAGAATCTCACTGAGCTTCAATCGCGTTTTCATGCTTCCAGAATGATCGCCTTCCGAATCGGGGACCCAATCGACCAACACATATTCGACGTCACTTCCGATCTGAAAGGCGATGCCTGATTCGACGACTCCATAGTCATCGGAGACTTGGACAGTCAGAGGTACCTCGGCCAAGGTGTGAACACGAAGCTCATCGGATGGCTCCGTCCAGCGCAACTCGGGTGCACGATCACGCCGTATACCCAATCGCCCTTCCACAGGGTCCATTGGCGTTCCGTCAGGACCAGCCCCGGCGAATGTCCAACGCACCGTATCCTCGGTTGGCAGTGAAAACGTCCAGACTCGCGGGTCATCGCCGGGCACAAGTTCGACCGGCTGCATCTGGGACTTCTTTGGTCCGATCAGCAACTCTGTTGATGCCAATGGATGATTGACTTCGACGGTGACCTGGACTTCCGATCGTTCCAACACGGTGATTTCGGATCGGTCAAACAGACGTGGTTGAAGCCCGGTGTATTCCGGCGGCGTGACATCGATCGCCAAGCGTTTCAGTTCGATCAATGGCTGGATGTCAATACGATGCATCTTTGTCGTTCGGCCAGCAGACACAAACTGATACTCCACTGGCTTGATCGCATTGCCCAAGTTCAGGCTGAAGCGTTTACGTCCTTCCGACGGGTACGATTCGTCTTGCACTTTGTCAGCCGCAAGTTTTGACTCGATCCACTCGATGTTTTCATCCGTTGTCTGAGGATCCAAATCAAGCGGGACTTCTCGATAGCGAATCAAGACTTCACGATCGGTCCGTCCAACGAGATCAAGTGACAGACTGAGCGGCGTCCCCTCAAGAACTTTTTTATCGCCTGGAGAGACTTCCAATTCTGTGTAGGGCTGCTGGCTTCCCAAGACACGGTGCAAGGCTAGCCTCGCTTCGCCGCCTGCCCCATGCAGTGATGCGAGGACGGCAGCGGCAATGAGAAAGCAAATGCCGCCGAGATACATCCATTTGAACGGAACGATCCGATTGGGCATCGCCAAATCCCAGCGTCCCAGGGTTTGGTTTCCTAGCGCACGCAGCATCTCGACAGGCCCCGAGATGCGTCCATCGACCGTATCCAAAACCGTCCGGATACGCTGCCCAAAATCGTCATAGGAACGTTCCAAAATTCCCGCGAACGTTCGTTTCCGCGTTTCCTTGACGATCACGAACAGTCGCCAGCTCATCGCGAAGAAAACCACGACCGCGCCACCCAACAAGCCGCGAGATCGCGTCTCGCCCGCTAACTCCCATTTGAAGTCTGCCCAAACGAGCAAAGCGATCCACAGGCAGAACGTCGCGGCGCCCAGCCCAAGCAAGGTCGCGATCCGCACGGTTAAATACCGTCGACGCAAAACCGCAAATTGTCGAGCGACTTGATAGGCAACATCTGGAGCGTTCATGCGGTCGTCCGATTGGCAAGGAAGAATTCGGTCATCAGCAATAAAGCAGCGAGCGCGGCGACGAAGGGCCACAGTTCACGCTTGTTACTATCTCGGACCGTTTGCAAAACTTCACTGGAGTCCGAATCTGCCAGGGTGATTTGGAAGTGCGACGCGAATTGGTCAACAGGAATACGAGTCGTGTCTGACTCTTTTGATGCAGGGTTGACGACGTAGAGCACGCCGCTGTCGGTCGCCTCGAAACCGGGGCTTTCAAAATCTAAAAGGTTCGCTTTGACCGGGTCCGTGGTAGCGTGGCTGACCGGACGGATCAGAGCTTGTTCTGAATACAGCTCCCCAGGTGCGGAGACGGCGACCAAGTCGCGAGCGGCACCGACAGCCCGAAAGCGAATTCGGCCTTCGCCCGTCATGTTCAATAGATCCGCAGCCATTTGGTGGACCAGCGGCAAGTACAACGGACTGGTCGTCCACTTTGCCCAACTCGCGTCGGCGCTCGACAGAAACCAGACGACGTTTCCCTGTCCGAATCCGTGCCGCGTGAGCGCGGGCAATCCTCCATCAAATGACGCCAAGACAGAGGTCAATTCGGAAGGTTCGACGGGCAAAACCCGATCAAATGCGAGTCGGCCGAGATCGCCTTGCTGCGGATCAGAGAACATCATCAACATCGAAGACGACTGATCAAACCCGTCAATATGAAACGGCATGACACCACTCGACCGAGCGGGCCCCAGTTGACCTGGGATCAATGGTGATCCGTCCCACAAATCGGCCGTTTCACCATTCTGGGAAACACCATCGCCAGCAAAGACCAAGAGCCGCCCGCCAGATCCAACATAGGATTCCAACCGATTGACAATCGCCCGAGTGACCGATGCGCTGTCGGCGATCACCACTAAGGGGAATTGTTGTGGATTGAGGTCAGGTAGCGAGTCGTCAAACAAGTAAATCACTTGCGGTGAGAACCGGCTTGTCGCGCTTTCAAGACTTTCGGTGTCGTCGGGAGTAATGATTGATGCGGTCTTCGATTGACGCAGTGCGGCGGCCAGATAAAAGCTTTCGCCCACGCGAGTCTCGTCACGCGTCCCCCCATCCAAGACGACCACCGGCGAAGCATTACCGACTTCGATCGCCGTGATCCGTTGGTTGTCGATCGCCAAATCGTCTTCGACATCCAACTGCAAGATGATTTTCCAAATACCGGGATCAAGTTTGCCGAAATCAAACGTCAATTCTTGAGCTTGTTCGCCCGGAATATTGATCGATTTTTTCAGTCGCACCGAACGTTCGCCGTTTTCAGCAATCGCCATCATCGGAATTTCTTCCATCGGCAACGTCCCGTAGTTGAACAGTGTGACGTTGACGATTGCGTCTTGATCCGAGGGTGTCCGAATCATGTTTGGCATGGCTGATGTGACAGCCAAGTTATTCGCAGCCACCCGTCCGACATCAATCAATCGGATAGGCAGATCTTCTGGCATCGCGAGTGTGGCGACTTCGGCCGATTCGGATGCCATACCGGACTGTTGTAAATCGGAAATCAAAACCACATCGGCGATCGCGTCCGGCATCGCATCGACTTGGTCACGTGCCCAACTGAGTGCCGCAAGATAATCCGTGCTGCCGACAACGGATCGCGGTGCGGCGACGCGTTTGGATTCCGAGGTGATCGGATGAACCGACGAATCAAACCATGCCCAAACGATTTTCGCGTCGGTTCCGAGTTGCTCGGCCATCTCGCCGGCCTTGGCAACCGCATCGTCGATCAAACGTCCGTTCTCGCCGGGCATTCCCATGCTGGCCGAACGGTCAATCAATAGAATCCGCAACCGGTCCCCGTCGCGGCGGATAAATTCCGGCAGGTACGGCCGAGCAAAAAGCAATACCAATGCGGCGACACAAGCGAGTCGCGTCAACAGCAGCAGCCAACGACGAATCTTTCTTCGCTGTGCCCCGTCCTGCATCACTTCTTGCAAGAAACGCATCGTGCCCAATTCGACACGCTGGACTTGCCAACGGCTTAAAAGGTGGACCAACACTGGGATCCCCAGTGCGATGCCGCCGATCAAAAATCCGGTTTGAATGAAGTTCATCAGTTTGATCTTTGAACCAAGTATTCCACCAACGCTGCTGTTGGGGGAATGTCCGTTGTCAACTCGACACGATCGACGCCCTGAAGCAAGCACGCGTCATCCAATCGCTCGCACCAAGCGTCGATTTTTTTCAGGTATTCGCTGCGGACGCTTTCCATATTGGTTGTCAACTGTGCGGAGCTTTCCATGTCCAAGACACGGTACCGCCCACTGTCCGCCAAGTGCCGCTCAAATGGATCGAGTAAATGAAACACGATCACTTCATGACCACGGTGGCGTAGTTGTTGAAGGCCTTTTTTGAGGCCTTCCATATCGTCATCCACCAAGTCACTCAGGATCACAACGATTCCACGGTGTTTGGCGAGTGCGGCCGCCTGTTCCAACGATTTTGACAGAGCGGTGACTTTTGCTTGGTTCGGTTTCGCCAACATCGCCAAGCAATCTTCCCAACGTCCGGGTTTGGCCGAAGGATCGAGGTAATGGTTCACGCCATCATCAAACAATCCCAGCCCGACCGCATCGCGTTGTTTCAACGCAAGCGAAGCAAACGCGGCCGCCAACGTCGCCGCATAATCATGTTTTGTCATCGCGCCGCCGACTTTGCATTGCATCGATCGGCTGCCGTCAACGAACAGGTACAAGTTCAGGTTCGTTTCGGCATCAAATTCTTTAACGTACAGTTTGCGTTGACGGGCAAACAGCTTCCAGTTGACGTGCCGCAAATCATCGCCGGGACCGTAGCGGCGATGCGACGAAAACTCGACGCTGTATCCGATGAACGGACTGCGGTGCAGACCTTGTAAAAATCCTTCTACGACGCCGCGAGCACGCAGCTCAATCGAACTGAGACGTGCCAGTTCGTCTGGCTGCAACCAACGCGGTCGATCCTCTCGTGCGGCTTGCTTTGCGATCACGGCGATTCCTCGCTTACTTCACGCAATAACGCATCGATCACATCATCGGAGTCAACGTTATCGGCACGGCCATGAAAATTCATGACCAAGCGGTGACGCAACACGGGGTGGGCGAGCGCCGCGATATCGGCGAAATCGACGTGATAACGACCTTCTAAGATCGCCCTCGCCTTGCCTGCCAAAACCAATGCTTGACCTGCCCGAGGACTGGCACCATAGGTAACGTATTTCCGTACCATTTCGATGTCTTGAGCGTTCTTGTCGGTCGGTTTTCCGTTTGCCGCACTGCCGCCGCGTTCGCCACCGGTCGGACGGGTCGCCGCGACGAGGCGGGCGGCATACATCACGACATCATCAGAAACCGGAACGCCGCGGACGATCGACTGCAATTGCAATAGGTCTTCGGAGGAAAGCACCGCTTGCGGTTCGACAAACTCGTTGCCGGTCGTCCCGCGGATAATTGCGGCTTCCTCGACAACGCTGGGATACCGTACCCGAATATTAAACATGAACCGGTCGACCTGAGCTTCTGGCAGTGGGTAGGTGCCTTCCATCTCGATCGGGTTCTGCGTGGCAACGACAAAGAACGGCGGGTCCAACTGGTAAGTCGTATTGCCGACCGAGACCTCGTGTTCCTGCATCGCTTGCAGAAGTGCTGCCTGCGTTTTTGGGGGTGTCCGGTTGACTTCGTCGGCAAGCAAGAAGTTCGTGAAAATCGGCCCGGGAACAAACTTCAATCGGTGACCACCTCCGCCTTCTTGTTCTTCGATCACATCCGTACCGGTAATGTCCGATGGCATTAGGTCGGGTGTGAACTGGACACGTTTAAATTTCAAATCCAAAGTCGACGATAGCGTGCGTGCCATCAGAGTTTTGCCCAGTCCGGGCACCCCGTGCAGTAGCACATGTCCGCGGCAAAGCAGGCCCAGAAGCAAGAGGTCAACGACTTCTTGTTGCCCAACGATCACCTTGCCGACTTCGGCCCGAAGCTGTTCACGAGATTGCCGAAGCTTGTCGACTTGGTCGAGTAACTGCCCATTGTTCGAAGGGCTTTGCAAGGTCGATTGGTTTTGGTCCGTTGTCGTACTCATCCGTCTAACTTACTCGCTAACGAAGCTTCGTTTTTGTCAATAAGGCTGTCATGATCTTGATCGAGTTGATGGAATGTCGAACGACTGCCCAAGAACTCGTCCCATGTCAAATCACCGTCACTGTTGCGATCCATGCGTTGAAACCAAATCGGTCCTTCAGGTGCTGCCAGTAGCGCGGCCGGCGTTTCGATCGTTGGCCGATCGACGCGTCCAAACAGACTGGTCCCACCTCGTTTTATCTCAATCCGGAACGATGCCATCATCTGTTCCGGATCGATGTGTGGACGCCCCTGATTGGATTTCAGCAAATTCTCTTCACAGGCACGCAACTCGCGGATCGATATCCGACCGTCAGCGTTCTCATCCAAAACTTGGAAGAATCCTTTGCCTGAATCCATCAAGGTGATTTGACAGGTTGTTGATGCCGGTTCGGTGTAGTCGCGCACGTAGTCCAGCATTTCATTGGAAAACACCCGGTCGTCTCCGTCGCGATCCATCGCGTCAAACAGATAGCGTTCGAAGCGTTGGTGATCGGCAATTTCATCGCGATCGAGATACCCGTTTGCGTCCACATCGATTTGATTGAACGCCTCCGAAGCATTGGTTTCCGCTTCGGAAACAGGATCACGATGGCGATAGCTGATCGACAGATTGAGCGCGTCATGCCGGATGCGAATCACATCGCTATCCGTTTTGACGTCACCAAAACTGCTCGCCAGCAGCCGGAGCGACCCGGCGGAAGACTGTTCCAAATCGACCGCCAGTGTCATCTCCGGTTCCCCACTCGAAATCGCGGCAAGTTCGCGGAGATCCAGTTGCCCGTCCGAATTGATGTCCAATGGTTTCGCGCGAGACACGTCCCACCCCAATTCGTCGAACGACAAGCGTCGGTCACGATTGCGGTCATAGGTGCGAATCAGGCGTGCGGCAAGCACCGGTTCGGTAGCATCACGCAACATATCCGCATGGACAGAACCTGGCGGATCATCTGCTAACGAATTGACGACCACATTGGGAAGCACCTGCGTGGGCTGTTCCAAAAATTCGTCGAACGTGATGCACTGGTCAAAGTCCGTGTCACGTTCGGCAATACTCGCCGCCGCCAGTCTCATTTCGGCGCGTTCGATCGAACCCGACTTATCCTGGTCGAGCACGTTGAACACATTCATGTCTTGTTCGGCCAATGAATTATTTTGGCGATACGTCACCAATTGTCCCGCGGCACGATCGACAGCAAGTTCTAACTCTTCCTTGGAAAACGGCCGTCTGCTGCGGAGTGATTGGAGAAACTTGTTGCCCGTAAATCTTGTATTACTCACAAACAGCGGGTGTGCCCCAGCTTCTTCACGGCTGACCTTTCCATCCTTGTCGCTATCAAGCGCCGACGTCAAACGGTTCAGATAAGCATCTCGAGTCCCGGCTAATGATTTGCCACCGTTGGTAATCAGCAAGCGCAAGTGGACCGGCCCGGCGGGCGCCAACATGAACATGTCATGCGTGCCAAACTCGCCAGAACTGTCGACGGTCGATTCACCCGAGACTGCCATTAATTCGGCTTGACCGAAAAAAACAACGATCAATGCGACCGACAACGTCCGGACGACGAAACTCCAACCGTTTCCACAAGACCGTTGCCCTGGGAACGTCAAAGTTGTCGCGTGATTGCATGCTACCTCGGCAACAGCAACCAACGATACACTGGACACGTCGACGGTCGTCATCTTCATCCGACAAGCTCCTTGATCGGCGAAGCATCTTCGTCAACCAACGGGATCGGTCGATCGCCTTTCATATTGCTGTCAGCGGAGTTGATCCCAACGCCTTCCAACATGGTCGCAAACAGATCCTGTGCATGGACCGGATGGTCGGTCACTTCCATTCCGTCGCGGCTCGTTTTGCCATAGACCTGACCACCAGCGATCGCCCCACCGGCAAGCGCGACACTCCAGGCGTCTGGGAAGTGGTCGCGACCGCTACTTCCGTTGATCCGAGGTGTACGGCCGAACTCACCCATCCACACCACCATGGTCGATTCCAACATGCCACGGTCCCGGAGATCACGGATCAGCGTTGCCCATGCGGAATCGAGGACTTCACACATTGAACGAACCGTGTTGAAGTTATCGACGTGCGAGTCCCACGTTCCTCCGGGTGCTTGGTCAAGTGTAACCTCGACAAACGGGACGCCTCGTTCGACAAGCCTTCGGGCCAGCAAACATCCTTGACCGAAACGGCTACGGCCGTAGGCATCACGCAACTCGACGGATTCTTCGTCGAGATCAAACGCCCCCTCGCCGCGAGATTCGATCATCCGCATCGCCTGGTTATAAACCGAGGCATGCTTGACTGCCGAATTCGACGTCGAGGGGGCACCCTGGCGCATCATGGACAACAAAGCTTGGCGTTCGGCGAGTACGCTGGTGTCGCCACCTGCGACCGCAAGGTTCTCGATCGTCAGATTGGCTCGTGTGTTTGGATCACTACTAACACCGGAAACCAAGAGCGGCGAATGATCAGGCCCCAAGAAACCGGCGCCCAATTGATTGCGCTGAAACGGCGCGATCGAGACGTATCCGGGGAGCGGATGATCCTCCATTTTCAGCCGGTGCGAGACCATCGAGCCGAACACCGGATTATCGGTCATGCCGCCCATCGGACGATACCCAGTCATCATCAACTGTGTCGCCCGCCCGTGATCGCCTTCCCGCGTTTTCATCGATCGGATGATCGCGAGATCCTTCATCTGCTTGGCGACCTCCGGAAGGTTCTCGGAGATTTCGATTCCCGGCACGGCGGTTGCGATCGACTTGGTCGGACCGCCGTTGCGGTGACCAGGCTTGGGATCCAAGGTTTCCATCTGGCTTGGACCGCCCGACATCCACAACAGGATGCAGCTCTTCGGTGGGCGTTTCCCTTGAGCGGCACTGGCCAGCCGTGGCAACCACGGCGAACAACAGACCCCGCCTGCCGATGCGGCCGCGATGCGAACCAAGTCGCGCCGCGAAAACCGTTCAAACGAATGCTTTATCGACATAGCACAAACTCCGGACTGTTGAGGAGGGCCCAAAGGATTTCCCCGAATGCTTTACGACGACTTTCGGGAGTTGATTTTTTGTCTAAGTATTCCGCTAAAGATTCTTTTTCTTCATCCGATGGCTGTCGGGTGAGCACTGCCAGATAGAGCGTTTCGATCCGGGCGTCTCGTCAAAAAAAGGTGACTCGACAACCGCTCGCAACAGCCGACTACTTTCCAAGCTGATTGCCTCGCTGGTCACACGGCCGTTCATCATCATCAACGCCTGCGGGATTCCCGAGGCATAGTCTTCTGGCGAGGCACCGATCGCCTCGCCAAGGCGATTGACCATCTGATCGCGAACGCCCGTCCATCGCGGTGCCGTGGGGTCAATGCGACTGATCGGGAGATGCAACGACTGCTCGAGCGAATCGAACACCTGCTCCGGACTGATGACTTTTAAATCGCGTTGAAAACTGTCGAGACTCTCCGACGGGGCCATCGCCTGGGCAGCATACCAATCCGATTTCACGATCCCGGCAACCAAGCGATGGACGTCAAATCCCTCAGCCGCGAATCGCTGGCCAAACTCGTCAAGGAATGCCCGCTCCTGCTCGTCGGCGAGATCGAGGTTTTCAACATCGGCGTATAAGCCACGACCAACGAGCAACTGCCAAAATCGATTGACCGCCGTTGCGGCAAAGTTCGGGTTGTCCTTGGATGTCAACCAAGTCGCCAAGCGAACGCGAGGTGTCCTTGCAGGGGCGTCTAGCGTGTCATCTTCCCAAAGAAACTTTGCCGTATATGTCGTCCCTTCGTGAGTGATCGTGCCTCGCGATGTACTGCGTGAAGCGTCCGCCCCGACACCGACGTTCTGAAGGTCTCCGTAAAATGCGGCAAGCCCCCAGAAGTCTTCTTGTTTCCAGTCCGTGAAGGGATGGTCATGGCACTGGGCACAGTCGATTCGGACACCGAGCATGACACGTGAAAGATTGCCCGCATAATTTTCAGGCGTTGCCCCGACCAGCTGATAATAGCCGCCACCATCTTGTGGACTTTGTAGCGTGATTAGATCACGCATGATCTCGTCGAAGGGACGGTTCTGCGAAAACGCGTCGCGAAGCCAAGACTCGAGTGTCTCCGGTGTACCGATCGTTGTCGTCCCAGGCGGTAGCAACACTTGCCGCCACTGCCGCGCCAAACTGGAAGCCAACAACCGGATGTACGCGTCGCGCCTGGGACCTTCACCAAAGATCAATTCGTCAACCAGTTGCTCGCGACGGTTCTCACCGAGCTCGCGATAGTCTCGAATTTCTGAAACGCTGGGAACGCGTCCGACCAAGTCCAGATAGGCTCGGCGGGCAAATGTCAGATCGTCACAAGATTCAGGCGGCGTCCCCCAAGCATTCTCGCCACGGGAGTCAATCCAGTCGGACAGCGCTTCGCCTCGTGAGTCACTCGAAGCGATCGGACCACTTTCAATCGCTGCGGCCGCCGTTCCAGCTTCTTTAGCTTCGAAGCCTTCGACCTTGCCTTCCGGCTCTCCCTGAGCTGCTCCGGCGGACTGCTCGATGGACTGCGCTTTCGCCCGGAGCGGAGACGGAATCTCAACGCTGCCAACAACCCCGCCGATCAGAAAGGCCAACCCAATCCGGATGCACTTGTCCATCGCTCTCTCTCGTTCGTAGCCGAACTCACGAAGACGAGGTAGGTCCCCCCCGCCACGACAACCTCAATTTAGACATCGAGTCTATAAGTGTCAAGAGAATTCGCCGAAAAGCGTTTTAGCGGTTCAAACACCCCGGCGCCGCACTCAAATCGGGATCGCAATGCGCCCCATTCCGTCCGCAGGACAGTCACAAACGGAGCGACCGCCCGATCCGCCGGCGAGCCACAAGGAAGCGTCCCCTGCCGGCCCCCATCTCCAAGCCAATCGACTAAACTTTGCCTCCATGGGAGACATTCATATTACCAGCACGATCGGCCTGCTGCTCGCCGCCTGCCTTGGCGCGGGTGTACTCGCTGACCTTGTCCATTGCCCAAAAGTCACTGCTTATCTGTTGGTCGGACTATTGGTCGGGCCAAGTGCGCTCGACTTGGTACCGAGTGACCACGTCACCGTTGTTGAACCGCTACTCAAGTTGGCGATGGCGTTAGTGCTTTTCAATCTGGGCTGCGAATTCACGTTTTCAAAAGTTCGCCGCGTCGCCGCACACTGTTTGATGATCTCTGCCGGCGAGATTTTTCTGACACTTTCATTCGTGTTTGTCGGACTGCTGCTCTTTGGCAGCTCTAGCAGCATGGCGTTGCTGCTGGGGTGCTTGGCGATTGCGACGGCACCGGCTACGACGATCTTGGTCCTCAAGGAATTCCGCTCCGAAGGCCCCGTCACCGAGAGTACCGGCTTTCTGGTCGCGATGAATAACTTTGCCTGTATCGTGTTGTTCGAATTCGCTTTTTTGGCCATCGAATATTCACAGGGCACTCTGGAAGTCGGCCTGGGCGGCGAACTTTTCAAGGTGGTCACCAATATCGCCGGATCGATTGTCTTGGGAATCATTGCCGGTTTGTTTGTTAGCTATGGCTGCGGGTTCCTCAGCATGAAACGCTGGCTGGTATTGCTGGTCGCGGCAATCACGTTTTTGCTGGGCATCAACGAGTCCTTTGATGTCCCCTACATGCTGTCGTTCTTGATGATGGGTGTGACGGTTGCCAACACGTCAGATTACAAACAAAAGATTGTCGACGAACTGGACCACTTGTCCGGGTTGCTGGCGGTTCTGTTTTTCGTCGCGCACGGAACCGAATTGGACCTCGGTGCATTTATTACCGCCGGAAAGCTTGGTGCGGTTTACATCGTGTTCCGAATCTTGGGCAAGTGGATCGGCGTTTATTCGACTGCCAAACTGACCCGCCAGCCGCGTGAATTGCGATACTGGGGCGGTGCATGTTTATTTGCCCAAGCCGGCGCAGCGATCGCGTTATCCACGATCGCCGTCGGTCGCAACGAGACACTGGGCAAACCGATTCAAGACATCATTCTGGGATCGGTGGTGCTGTTCGAAATCATCGGACCTCTGTTCATTCGCAAATCGCTGTTGCAGACCGGCGAAGTGCCGCTTGCCCAAGCGATTCACCACACCAGCCGCACACCGATGGAACAATTGCGGAACGTCGTCGACCGTTTCCGATCGGCGCTTCGTCGCAGCGAACCGACGCCATCAGCGATCAGCAAAGTCAAAGTTAGCGACCTGCTTCGTAAGACCAAGGGCATCCACCAATCAGCCGACTTCGACCAAGTCGTCGACCACATTGAACACAGTCACGACAATACCTATCCCGTTGTCGATGATCGGTTGAGCGTCGTGGGTGTGATTCGCTATCCGCTCCTGAGCGACGTCTTGTTCGATCACAGTGCGGCCAAACTCGTGCGGGCAGAAGACCTGGTCAGCGATCTGCAGTCCTGCTTGCACCTGGATGACCCGGCCACCAAAGCGTTCGAATTGTTCCAAGGCGAAACCGACGACTGCATCCCAGTTGTCAGCAAGAGCAGTCCACACGAATTGAAAGGCGTCGTTCGTCGCAGTGACGTGATGCACGCCCTGATCACGCAGCGTCGCAAAAAGTCATAGTTGCAAAAAAGAAGGCCGACGTTGATCAAGCACGCCGGATCTTGGCGAACCGCTTGACTTGGTCGGTCAACGCGACTTCGGTTGGCAATCGTTCCATCGAACTGGCACCATAAAACCCTTCGATCGAATCGACGTGGCGCAGTACAAACTCAGCATCTTCCGGCATCGCGATCGGGCCGCCGTGGCAGAGGACAAACACGTCTTCGCGGACCGACTTTGCCGCTTCGGCGATTTCGCGGACCTTGCTGACGCTATCTTGAAGGGTGAGTGCGGTTTGCGCACCGATTGTCCCGCTTGTTGTTAACCCCATGTGCGCGACGACGATGTCGGCACCAGCTTCGGTCAACAATTTGGCCTGTTCGGCATCAAAGGCGTAGGGTGTCGTCAGCAGGTCCATCGAATGTGCGGCGGCAATACATTCGATTTCCAGTCCAAATCCCATTCCGGTTTCTTCGAGGTTCGCCCGAAAGGTACCGTCGATTAGACCGACGGTAGGAAAATTCTGAATTCCCGCAAATCCCATGTCCTTTAGCTCGCGCAAGAATTGATCGCGGAGCATGAAGGGGTCTGTCCCACAGACACCGGCGAGCACTGGGGTGTGGTCAACCGCCGTCAAGACCTCGTAAGCCATCTCTTTAACGATCTGGTTTGCGTTCCCGTATGGCATCAACCCAGACAGTGATCCGCGACCGGCCATTCGAAATCGTCCGGAGTTATAAATCACGATCAGGTCGATTCCGCCTGCCTCTTCGCATTTTGCGCTGATTCCGGTCCCCGCACCGCCACCGATGATTGAGTCACCTTGTTGTACTTTCGTGCGCAGACGTTGCAGGATGGACGTCCTTGATTCAGCCATGGAATTCAATCTTTGGAGGGTGTAGGGAAAGTAGCGTGAAGGGTACTCGAGCGAGTACCACTATCGATCGCTGGCAATCAGCTTGTTGTATTCATCGATCAAGCATGCGGCAAACTCAGGATCATTGATATGAAACGGTGATCGCACCACCCGCCGTGACTCGCTGACCAGGAGCGACTCTTCGAGTTCATCAAATAAAACTCGATCGACCTCTGGATTGTAAAACGCTTGCCCTGGGGCATCGAGGGCGGAGACGCCGCCTTCTGGGATGACGACCGTCAATGGCGATGTCGAACGATTGAGCTTGTCCGCGATCCATCTCGCAGATTGGCGATTCTCGTTTTCGTCCGTTCGCATTAACGTGACTTGTTCATTGTGAACATGAAACAAACGCCCTTGATAGCGATCCGGCACTGAATTTCTGGTGCCAAAGTTGACCATGTCCAAAGCGCCGAGGCTTAGCACCAAAGGCAATCTGGCATGCAAAGTTGCTTCGAAACGATGCTCTCCACAAGGAAAGACTCCGCCGGCGATTTGATCAGCCACTTCAGTTGTGGTGATGTCCAAGACACCATCGATCATCCCGGAACCTACGAGACGTTCCATCGCACGACCTCCGGTACCGGTCGCATGGAAAACCAAACAATCGTAGCCACTCATTTCAAACGCTTCACGAACCGAGGTGACACAAGGTGTTGTCACGCCGAACATTGTCATCGCAAGAGTCTGTTTCCTCGCACGTTCAATTCCGTTGCGTCGCACCATACCGACGATGGCGCCGGCCGCGTTGGCGAAGACTGCCTTGGAAACAACATTCAGTCCGGCCACATCCACCACCGAAAACATCATCGTGATATCACTGCAATCGACATAGGGCGCCGTGTTGCCGCTGGCGACCGTTGACACCATCAACTTTGGCAATCCGATTGGCAGCGCTCGCATCGCCTGCGTAATCAAGGATGTTCCCCCGCTGCCCCCCAGACCAATGACGCCGGCAACGCGGCCTTGCTCCCATTCGTCAACGAGGTAGTCCCGCAGCGAGGCTGACATCACTTTGATCGCTTCACCGCGATCTCCTTGCGGTAATCGTCGACTCCCCAACAAAGTGGCTCGATCGACATCGGGCGATACCGTGGGATCTGACATCGTCCCGACATCGAGGGTGCGTACCAACACCCCCGCGTCACGAATCAACTGCGCAACGAAATCTAACTCGATGCCTTTAGTATCCATCGTCGCAATGGCGTAGATCGCAGGTTCCATCAACTGTCCTTTCAGTCTTGGATTTGAATGTTGCAGGGCTCGGCACCGGGGACAACAGATCGGGCCAACAGAACGAAAGACTCAGCCCGAGTTATACACCAATCGCAACCCAAGAATCGCCAATCCTGATGTGCGTCATTGCTCGGTCGGAAAGTGCGTTGGTGCGCAGTGCTGATCGACGGGGGAAAGTCCTCGCGAGAATTACGTACTCTTTGGTCAGTTCACCCTCTCTGCGTGCGCCCGTGCGTTAGTTGCGTTGAACCATTGCGTGGGCAACCTCCGGCAATCTCTTCGATCGTGGCATGAACGCTTCAACCGTTGAAACCGGCACTGGAGTCCGAACGACCCTCCGATGCAGATTTGCCTCCCGTTTTTTGTTTTCTCACATGACCCATTCGTTTGAAAGAACGGCGTCGAAAGACCAGCTGCCAACCTGGACAACCAGCCTGCGATCGCTTGGCGGAAAGTTCGCGATCACGATTTGGGCAGTTGCGCTAAGTGTGATCACTTCACTATTGATGGTTGCTCATTGGGTCGCTTTGCCGAAACCGGAACCCGGTTCAAAACTTTCGCCTGCATTGTTGACTGACATCGCTTCCCGACATAACGAATTGCAGGTGATTCATGTGATCAACCTCGACTGCCCTTGTTCTCGTCGTGTTCTACGTCACCTCCTTGATCGTTCTCCGTCGGCGGACGTCGACGAAAGCATGTTGTTGGTCGGACAGGATCGTCAATGGAAGTCTCAATCCGAAGCGCGAGGCTATCGAACAACACTCGTCAGTCCAGAACAACTGACGGCCGAGTACGGAATCGAATCGAGTCCGCTCCTGCTGGCTTTCCGAACCGATGGCGAGCTCCTGTATTCGGGAGGCTATACGGCTCGCAAACAGGGCCTCGGATACCAGGACGAATCCATCATCGCCTCGCTTCAAAATGGCGAGACGATCGAATCGCTGCCGGTTTACGGCTGTGCGATTTCGCGTGATCTGCAAGACATTGTCGATCCACTGCGACTCAAATACAAACCGGAGTAGTTCACATCATGTTTGCTTCACTTGCCCGCTACATCGTGTTGCCGGCGACGGTTTCCGACTTCGAAGACGCATACCTTGCGCGCATGAATCGGATCTTCGCAATTGTGTTCGCGTTTCACATTCCGGTGTTCGCGACGATCGCCTTTTTCAACGACACCGGGGCGATCGAAGCAACCGTGCTAACAACGCTAGCGGTGCTTGGTCCGTTGACCGCGTTGTGGACCCTCCAGTCCAAACGTGCGATATCGGTCGTCATTGGAATCTCCGCGATGTTCCTTGGCGGCCTATTGGCCCATTTCGGCCAAGGGCCAGTGCAAATCGAAATGCACTTCTATTTCTTTGTGCTGATCGCGTTGTTGGCCGTCTTCGCCAATCCGATGGTAATCATCGCTGCGGCTTTGACCGCGACGACACACCACTTGATGCTTTGGTTTTTCCTGCCGTCAAGCGTTTTCAATTATGACGCCCCATTGTGGGTTGTTGCCGTGCATGCCGCATTTGTCGTGCTGGAATCAGTCGCCGCGATTTTTATCGCGCGCAGTTTCTTCGAGAATGTGATTGGCTTAGAAAAAATCGTCAGTCTACGGACAGCTGAGCTGGAAGCACGCAATCGTGACATGAGCATGATTCTAAATTCGGTTGACCAAGGCTTTTTAACGATTGACCGCCAGGGACGAATCCAAGACGAGCGTTCCCGGGCAGTGACACGACTGCTTGGTAGGTTCGAAACCAAAGCGAAACTATCGGACGTGATCGCCAAGGTAGACGCACAAGCCGCCGAGTGGTTGGCATTCGGACTCGACGAAGTCTTCGACGGAATCATGCCCGTCGAAGTAACCATTGACCAGCTTCCCAAACGGTTAAATCTCACCGGCCAAACGCTGTCGCTGCAATACCACCCAGTCGAAGAAAACGAACTCTCTCACCTAACGATTGTGATCACAGACATCACAGCCGAAGTCGAACGTCAAAAGCTCGAATCGGATAGCCGAGAATTAATTCGGATGCTGGAAGGAATCACGAATGACCGTACGGGCTTCCTTGAATTCTTCCATGAAGCGTCCGAATTGATCGAATGTCTACGCAGTGAATGTCGCGAGGATTTGATCCTGATGAAACGCCGTCTGCACACCCTTAAAGGCAACGCGGCGATCTTTGGACTCGACCGACTTTCAGATGCTTGTCACAAGGTCGAATCGGCAATCGCTGAATTGGACGATATCCCTCAGGGGAAGGTGTGGACCGAACTATTTAGCTGCTGGGCACAGGTTCGGGGGAATTTAAGAAGGCTGATCAGCGACACTGGCAATGAATATCGACTCACCGATCAACAATATAACCAATTACTTTCAGGGCTGCTAAATCGAGAGCCAATTGAAACACTCGCGATGCGTGTCGCCGCATGGAAACTTGAACCGACCGAAACGCGACTTCATCGTGTGTCCAATCAGGCAAAACGGATTGCGAAGCAATTGGGAAAAGGCAACATCGACGTCATCATCCGTGCAGGAAATCTGCGTACGGAGCCAACGCACTGGAGCCCTTTCTGGTCGGCCTTGATCCATGCCATTCGCAACGCAGTCGATCACGGATTGGAAGCAGCCGATGAAAGACGGGTGATGGGAAAAAGCGACAGCGGAACGGTAACTCTGACAACATTGATTGAGGGCAGTGAATTCATTGTCAGCGTCGCCGACGATGGGCGAGGAATCGACTGGCAACAGGTTGCTCAGATCGCCCAAGACCGAAATTTGCCGAATCAATCCGACTCGGATCTGCTCAACGCGGTGTTCGCCAACGGCCTTTCAACGTCCAACTCCATCACTTCAGTAAGCGGACGGGGAATTGGCATGGGGGCACTAAAAGAAGCGACCGAAGCGTTGGGAGGGAACATCGAAATCAGCAGCCGAAAAGGCGAAGGGACCGAATACCGTTTCATTTTTCCGCTTCAATCGATGGCTCCAGAAACGCAGCGTTTACTAGCGTCATACGGACTCGAAGCCGATTTCCAAATCACCGCAGCTTAAACCTGCGAGCGAATTGAAGGATTCCACGACGAAAAGAGATTAGATATGTCACGACCTGCAATCGAAGTGATCGACGAGGAATTCAGCAATGCGATTTCCGAACTATTCGATTTCTATTGTGATTCGGAAATTCAACCGAAAATAATGACGCGCAGAGAATCCGCGGAGCTGCTGCATTGCGAAGCGGACGCTTGCTGTACCAACAAAGAAATGGTGACTTCGTCGATCGGGATTTGCGGTTCCGGTCTCCGTTGTTCCATCGGTCTGCTGACCCATGCCCAAACAATCTCGAAGCTCTGTCAAGGGTCAGCGCAATGCCCGACCGACTGGGCAGGAGAGTTGGCCAACCAGCTTGCCGGTCGCTTCAAGAACCGTATTGCCGCATACGACGTGAGTTGCCAGATGGGCCTTCCCGTCTCCGTTCGCGGATTACAACTCGGGTTCACCACCGGCTGTGATCAACAAACTATCCAAGCCGTCCGTTTGGACTTTGGAGTTGTCATTGTGCTTCTACACGTCAATGTCGATCCAGCGCTGTCGTGGGAACACCACCCTGATTTGGTATCGGCTGATGAGGGAAGTCTGCACTTTTTCTAGTCAGCACTCCCATCGCAGTAAGCCAGAATTCTACGACCACTACTATTCCTAGTTACCCCTATCAGACGCCATGAGTACAAACGTCCTAGTTGTTGATGATTCGGCGACCGTTCGCCAGCAGGTATGTGCAGCGCTGTCCCAAGCGGGATTGACTGTCAGTGAAGCTGTCGATGGCGTGGACGGTGCTGCCAAGATCAAATCTGGAGGCGTCGATTGCGTCGTATGTGATGTCAACATGCCCAATAAGAACGGAATCGAAATGGTGGCTGAAGTCAAAAAAGACGTCAAGTTCGCCAAACTTCCCATCATCATGCTGACCACTGAAGGGGCTAAGGATTTGATCGCGAAAGCGAAAGCGGCCGGCGCATGTGGCTGGATCGTGAAGCCATTCAAAGCCGACATGCTTGTCGCCGCGGTCAAGAAATTGACCAATGCCAACTGAACCACCCACCGTGTCTGCAAGGATAGGAATCCATTCGCAAACCTATGAGATCTCCATCTTGTATCGATACGAAAAGACGAACTAGGTAAATCATGTTCGGTTTTTCAAAACTCACCGCGACGTTCGGTCAAGTTAGATTTTGTCGAAGAGTCACTGCGCGAATCATCAAAGATTTGACGAAGATGCGTTCGACCACCGAGGACGCTGCGCTAAACATCGGACAACTTGTCATCGCGATTGTAGAGACCGCCACCTCCGGCAATGACGAACTGCGGTCCTCGCTGGCGAAATTTGTGCGCACCGAGCCCGATCCCAAACACGCTCGTGACGACGATCAAGACGTCGATTCATCCGACAAGAATCAACGCACCATCGCCGAGGCGATCGAACACCAATCCGAGATGATCGAGTCGCTAGTGACTCGCGTCGAAAGCTGCTTTTCACAGCAACTTGATCTCGTCCGCATGGCCAATCAAACGTCCAGGCGAATCCATGACGCGGCAAAGCAAACCGCGCACTTGATGAAGAAAAGCCAAGTCCTCGCGTTCAACGTACAAATCGAAGCGAGTCGACTTGGGGGCGAGCACGGACGGGCATTCGCGATTTTGGGCGAAGAAATGAAATCCTTCAGCGAATGTGTCGAAGAAGCCAACCACACGATCGCCGAATCGGTTGCTGAGTTTGTCGAAGGTATGCCGCTGCTCGAATCCGAAACGGTCGCCATCGCACAATCTCTTTCGGAGTTTTCCGAAGAGTTTCGGGCAGAGATGACAGACGTTCGACGTGAGACGCAATCGATCTCGACCCTACTCAGCCGCGTCTTGGAAACAACCGAAACACGCAACAACGAAATTTTGCAACGGTCACGCGAAACCCTTTCCTACCTCCAGTTCCAAGACCCCGTCGCTCAGGGACTCAAACGCGCCGAACACGACATCGAAAAACTCCTCGCACTGTTCGAAAATCGCGAGGTCATCGACTCTTGTCTCGCAGACATTAGCGAAGAAGTCGGCCATGACGGACAAGAAGAAGAACACGTCGAAGCCGGTGAAGTGGTCCTGTTCTAATTTTGGTTGGGCCTAGCCGACCGCAGGTACAACCAGCTTGCCATCGATCAACTCATACTGCTGATCCATTGCCGTCGCGAGCGTTTCGCTGTGCGTCACGCAGATTAAGATCGCACCGTTTTCTTTTTGCAACTGTTGCAAAACTTCGGTCACCGCTTCGGCCGTTTTGCGATCCAGATTCCCGGTCGGTTCGTCTGCCAGAATCAATGCCGGGCTCATCAGCAACGCCCTCGCGATCGCCACGCGTTCTCGTTCACCGCCCGAGAGCATTCCCGGCAGGTGGTCGACCCGCTGTGACAATCCGACCGCATCGAGCAGCTCCCGAGCCCGCTCAATCAAGGGCTCTGTCGCACGTCCCCCGGCAAGCGTGGGCACCAAAACGTTTTCCATGACCGAAAGGTGCGGCAACAGATGGTGGTCTTGGAAAATAAAGCCGATCTTTTGGTTCCGCCAGTGCGCTATCGCTTGATCATCAAGCTGGAAGGGGTCTTCACCATCCACGGTGTATGCTCCGCCCTCGGGACGGTCCAAAGCACCTAGAATCTGAAGCAACGTACTCTTGCCACTTCCGCTCGGGCCGACAATCGCCAATGACTGCCCGCCCGAGACTTCCATACAAACGTCACGCAGCACGTGCAACGGTTCACCCGCCGATTGGAAGGTCTTTCGAAGATGTTCGACTCGTAGCGTCGTCATGGATTTGCAATCGATGGAGGATATTGGCAACAACACAGCTTAACCGATCGAACACCCACGTTCGAGCAGGCCAACCGACGTACTCTTGTGACCGCTCAATGCTTCGCAATGCTGGTCGGTGCGAATATTTCTTTGCCACGTCACGACTTCAAGACGCAGGAACTGTAAACTCGTTGGGAACCTTCCCCCCTTGATTGCCTCCCCTGAAACGACCGATGAAGCAAACGGACATTCGCATCACTCGTGTGACAATTGACTTCGAACACTATGACTATCGGACGGTGATGAAGTTTGGTGGGGTCGAGGTCGACCAGGCAACCATTTTGAATGTTCATATCGACGTCGTTTCACGCGAAGGAAAAACAGGG
Organism: Rhodopirellula sp. MGV; assembly: GCF_002251265.1. Taxonomy (NCBI): domain Bacteria; kingdom Pseudomonadati; phylum Planctomycetota; class Planctomycetia; order Pirellulales; family Pirellulaceae; genus Rhodopirellula; species Rhodopirellula sp. MGV. The sequence goes on from NZ_NPDI01000072.1 coordinate 29,067, forward strand.
CGTGGGTTTGGATCGATGCCACTGTCGAACATTTGGGCCTATCCGTCCCAAACTCGCAGTCACGACGAAACGCTAGGCTCGATGACGACGCTTGCCAACCAGTTCGCGCAACTGGCTAGCGACCACGATGACTTTGGGCATCCCGTCGATCTGGGAGTCCAACTCGAACATCGCTTTCTCGAAAACGCGACGGCATTATCAAATCGGGAGAACCTTGATCCGCCGATACCAAAGCTGGCCGCGCTCGTCACTGGCAGCCCTTTCGACGCAGCGATCCACGACGCATACGGCAAACTGCATGGTGTGAACTGCTACCAAACCTATGGTCCCGAGTGGATGACACATGATGCGGGACACTACCTCGGTGAAGACTATCGTGGTGAATGGATCTCCAATTCGGTTAGCGAAACGGCCAAACCTTCGATGCCACTTTACCACCTCGTCGGCGCTCTCGACCCGCTCGACGAAATGGAGCTGACCACGCCGACGGATGACGGATTGCCAAACACGCTGGCCCAGTGGATTCGGCATAACGGCTTGACTCATATGAAGATCAAACTAAATGGCGACGATGTGAACTGGGATGTTCAACGTGTTGTCAAAGTCGATCGGATCGCGTCAGAAGTCCAGTCCGAACGCGGCATCGATACATGGCACTATTCACTGGACTTTAACGAGCGTTGCCCGAATGTCGATTACTTGATCGAAGTCCTGGAACGAATCAAAGCGGCATCGCCCCAAGGATTTGATCGAATTCAATACGTCGAACAACCGACCGCGCGTGACTTGCAAGCCCATCCGGACAACAAAATGCATCGCGCCGCGGCAATCAAACCGGTCGTGATTGATGAATCACTGACGGACCTGGAAACGCTACTGCTCGCCCGTGACATGGGATACACCGGGGCAGCTTTGAAAGCCTGCAAAGGGCAAACCCAATCGCTATTGATGGCTGTCGCAATCAAGAAGCTCGGCATGTTTTTGTGTGTCCAAGACCTCACTTGTCCCGGCGCATCATTGATCCATTCGGCTGGCCTAGCCGCGCACATTCCCGGTGTTGCCGCGATCGAAGCCAATTCCAGACAGTACTGCCCGGCAGCGAACCGTGGCTGGGAACAACGATTTCCGGGCATCTTTTCGGTCCGTGACGGTTCGATGGACACCAGATGTTTGGACGGGTTGGGTCTGTCTGCCTGCTGAGGCCGCCAGGGCAACGGGCTGACGTACAGAGCTGAAAGCGTTTTCGTTGCCCCCTTCTTTTCTGGCGCACCGCCTGGACTTTCTTGGCGAATTGCCTGGGCGATCCGTGCCCAGTCCTCAAAGGCCTCCCTCGATTGCCTGAATCGTTACAACCCAAAAAAATCACACCGGTGAGTCCCCTCGCTAGGCCCGGTCCCATTTTTTCCGGAAGGGTTTCCGGACACTCTACCAGGGGTGTCCTATCACTTTCTTACTCAACGAGATTCGCCGCCGTTAACGACAGGGACGAATCCGAAGGAGGCCATTTGTAAAGAAGAATCACTTGCTCGTGGGAGGCCCGTTGTGGCTGACAAATTCATCTATTTCCCCAAGAAGTCCCGCAAGGGATTTTCGCTTGTCGAGTTGTCAGTTGTTGTGATCATCATCGGCGTGCTCGCGGCATTCGGCGTTCCTCGCCTGCTGCAGAGCGTCGAACGCAGTAAAGCGTCGGAATCGTTCAAATACCTTGCCAGTGTTCGCGCGGCACAAGAACGCTACCAAGCACGCCAAGGAACCTATGCGTCTGATCTGACTGAATTGGACATGGAACAAGCCCCGCCGAAATACTTTAGCGTTGGATCTGTCGGTGCAGGTTCCACCGGCACCCTCGAAGACTCATGGACGTTGACACTCACCCGTTCCGGCGCAAGCTCTGGGTATGGCGCCTACACCGTCACGTTTACCGAAGACGGCTACGACTCGGCAACGAGTACGATCGACACCGAAATCAACCCGCAGAGTACTTGATCGCGAGTTGGACAGGGCATCACGCCCGATTTGATTGGTCTTGGGCGGTACCACTGTTTTGTGGGCCGCCCAATTTCGTATCCGGCAAACGGCTTTGTAGCGAGATTGCAATCGATGGGCCACCTTCTTTCAAAATCGAACCCCATTGCCATCGGAGTTCTCTTTGGACGCCAGCACTTGTATGGCTGCCGGCTCAAAGACGGAGTCTGGGGGAAAGCCAAAACTGCGGCAGCGAACGTTTCGTTGCATCAAAAAGATCTTTCCGCCGCATTTTCAGAGCTGTTGGTCGGCCTTGAAATCGAATCGCCTTCTGCCGTCCAAGTCTTCGCCGCAATCCCGACTAGCGAGTGTTACTTCGCGACTCGACCGGTCAATAGTGGTGGCGGCAACGCAAGCCCAAGGACACTGCTTCGAGAATCGCTACGAAGCACAACTGCCAAACTGGATCAGCTATCGATCGATGTCTTGAATTGGCAAGCGGACCGCAGGCCTTTGGTAAGCATCGTCGCCGTGTCCAATGATCGCGTTGGTGAAATTTCTGCGGCGATGCAGCGATGCGGCGTCCAACTGCGCTGCCTACGTCCGGCGGCGTCGGTTTTGATTTGCGCCGCCGACAGCGCCAGAAATGATCGTAGCGATCGCATCGCGACCCGAATCTTCCTGGGGGAAAACAGCGTGCTGGGTGTAATGACGAAAGGCGTTCGCCCTATTCATTGGCAAAGCATTCCGCTGCCACCAGGCGACGAAGCACGAGGCATCGTTTCAATCGTCCGTTCGATCGAAGCAGGGCACCGTGCATGTGGTGTCGAGCAACCTCCAGAAACGGTTCTGATTTACGGTCGCAAGGAACTGCAATCGCTCAATGACCAACAATGGCTCGCCCAGAATTTGCCGAATGGCTACTCATGGTTCGATACGCCATCAATGCAGGCCCCGAACATCGCACGGTCATGTATCGAAGGTCGACGGGACAACGACCCATCCGAATTCAATTTCATTCGTCAGACCGAACCAGCGACACGTTTGATCAAGCTGATCCCATACCAAGAGGTCTTCGTTTACCTCGCGGCCGTTTGCCTCGTGGCGTTCGTTCTTGTCAAAAGATTGGGGCATCATCGTTCCGAGCGACGAGAGATCGCCGCCAGCCTGGCAGTGCTGGATGACAAGCTGTCACTGAACAACAACGAGAGGGTAAACCCTCGGCAAATACGTGATCAATTGAACGCGCGTGCGTCTGCTGTAAGCCAATTTCTTGAAAAACGAATTCGTTGGAGCCCATTGCTCGCGGAAATCGCCTCGGCACTTCCGCATGGAACGCGTCTGACAGAAGTCCGCGGCACCGCAATGATGCCGCAAAAGCGGAAACGTGAAGTCCGAGAAACACCGACCAAGCTAGTCTTAAATGCCGAATGCGTTCTTGCCTCCGACGGGCAACTTCCTGAGTCGGTGACAGAGCTTTCCGATGTGATCGCAAACCTTCAAAGCGTCCGCGAATCCTTTCGTAGCGTCGAAATGACTGACATCCGTCGTACACATTCACAAACCACCGGCGTCGAGGGGACGCAATTTTCAATCGTATTAACTTCGGATCCTACGAAGGGTTGATCACGTCCGCACCATGGAACAAGTAAGAAAACAAAGCGACTGGCGAAACGATTTGCGACAATTGTCGCGCTCGCTACGCGACCCGTTGAGAATGCGGTTGGCGATCGCGTTGGTGACGCTGTTTCTGATGTGTCTTGTGGTTTACGATCCGCTGCAAAACCACATCCGTGACACACAACGCGAAACCACTCTGCTCCGTGACCAAGGCGAATTGCGGCAAGAAGTCGAACTGCTTCAAACTGCGTTAAAGCCGCTCGAATCTGCCATCGTTGAAGAACCAGGCAATGATGTCGTCAACAGCCAACTGATCGAACTTTTTCGCGACCTGCCCGTTGAGATCCAACACCTCAATGCGGATCCACCGCAACGTCTCGGGACGCTTTACACGGTTCGGGTCGCAATCGATCTCGCCGGCACCTACGCAGAACTCAGCCAGGCGGTATTTCAGCTGGAATCACAACCTCAATTGGTTCGAGTCGAAACAATCCATATTCAGCCGAACAATCGCGGCGGCGATCGACCACAGATGCAGCTTTCCCTTCGCGTCTTGAAGGAGCAAGCGTAGCGATGAAAGCTCGATCGATCACACCAATCGCGAGAATGCTTATGGTCACGGTAGCAGGCTTCGCAGGCTACCTCAGCTTGCCACCGGAAGAACCGTTGAATCTCGACGACGATATCGTTCGTGCGAAAGCGGTCCGCTGGAAGCCGAACGCGATCGAGCCACTCCGCGAACCGATTCCTTGTGAACGCGATCCTTTCGAAGAGGTTCTCGTCGTGACCGAGACTGGCGAAAAGACCAGTGGCGAAAGCGAACCCTCAAGTCTCGACAGACCGCTATTGGCAACTCGTAGCGAGGCCAAGTCGAGTTTGAAAATGCCAAGTACCTCACAAATTCGCGAGGCCGTCTCGCTGGACGGTATCGGCACAACAGCTTCACAGTCGTGGGGCATTCTCAATGGTCGAGTCCATCAACTCGGCGATGCAATTTCCATCCCAGGCTGGTCCCACATTGCGGGCACCCTGACAAAGATCAATCACGATTCGGTCGTCATCTCGATCGGTGATCAAAATCACCTAGTACACACTCACAACATTCCACCTGACCTCACGCTTCAATAGATCCGCAGCAACAACGATCTGTCATCGCGAACATTTGGAAAAGGGGCACTCCAAATCATGAAAGCGGCAAAGAACATGTCAACGGCGACACTACCTTCCAACCGAAATCCGCTGATCATTCAGCTACTCGATCGTATCGAGTCGCTGGATCCTGAACGCTTGGAAGAGTTGTGGCAATCGGTTGGCAAAAGCGAAGCAACCATCGAAGAGCAAATCATTCGTTGTGGGTTGGCCAACGAAACGCAAATCGCGAGTTGCTACTCAGAACACTACTTGGTTCCGTTATTCGACCCGCCGATCAATACTCCGCCGCCGATCGATCCTTCGATCGCGTCGATCCTTCCCAACCGACTTTGCCGTGACCATTTGATCGCACCACTGAACGATGATGGCAACGTGTTGGAGGTCGCCGTCTTTTCGCCGGATTCATTGTTACTTGCGGACGAAGTCAAGCTGTTGACCGGTCGCCAAATGCGTCCGATGTTTGCACCGCTTTCGGTGATTGAACGACTTCTCAATTTGCTGTACGAGGAAGGAGGCTGGAACGCTTCTCTGCCGACGACGTCATCCCCCAGTTTCGAAGAAGTCGAGGAAATTGAAGAACTCGACGACGAAGAAGCAGCCGAAGCCACCGAGATCATTCACCTTGACCAAGCCCCACCGCCGGGCCGAGATGGCAGAATCATTCGCTATGTCAACGGGATTTTTGAACAAGCTCTTTCCTACGGCGCCAGCGACATTCACATCGAACCCTATGAGGACGCGTGTCGCGTGCGGTTGCGCGTCGATGGCATCCTATCCGAAATTTCGCCCCCACCGACGTCACTACTTAGCAGCGTGATCAGCCGCCTCAAAGTATTGAGCAAGATGGACATCGCGGAGCGTCGGTTGCCACAAGACGGCGCGATTGCACTTCGCTCGGGCGAGAAACGCGTCGACATGCGCGTCAACACCTGCCCAACGGTGTATGGCGAAAAAGTCGTGATGCGTGTACTCGACAAGAATGCGTTGCCACATGACCTGACGAAGCTTGGCTTGGATCGACGCCAACACAAAGATCTGGTCGAAGCGATCCAAAGTTCGCACGGTTTAATGCTTGTTACCGGTCCGACCGGGAGCGGGAAAAGTACGACACTCTATTCGTGCTTGAACGCACTAAACGATAGCGAAACGAATATCTGTACGGTGGAAGATCCTGTCGAATTCAAGTTCGAAGGAATCAACCAAGTTCAAACACGCTCCAAGGTTGGTCTGACTTTTGCCAGCGCGTTACGTGCATTTCTTCGCCAAGACCCCGATGTGATTATGGTCGGCGAAGTCCGCGATACGGAAACCGCCGAAATTTGTATGCGAGCGGCACTCACGGGGCACTTCGTATTTTCCACCTTGCATACCAATGACGCGCTCAGCAGCGTGACTCGCCTGCAAGACATGGGAATTGAACCGTTCCTGCTTGCCAATACGTTGCGTCTGCTTGTTGCCCAACGTCTGATTCGTCGACTTTGTGACGAGTGCAAAATCCCGTATCACCTCGATCAAGAAACCAGCAAGCGGTACCACATTCCGCGTGACGTTCCAGTCTTTCGTGCCGTGGGTTGCGAGCGCTGTCGACAAACCGGTTATCGAGGCCGCGTTGCTGTCTTCGAAGTGATCCGCATTAACCAGCAACTCAAAGACATGATCCAGTCCGGTGAATCGGTCGGGAACATGAAACGTTTGGCTGCGAAAAGCGGTATGAAATCGCTAGCCCAAAGCGCATTAGTGAAAGTCGTTGACGGGATGACGAGTCTCGAAGAGGCGATCGGCCTCTGCAGTGATCCTTAATCCAAACTCTTTACCATACCACCATCTCATCATGTCTCTCGATCGTTGGTTCCTAAAACGGGCGCGGACCGCCTCGCAAAAACACCGACGAGCCAACCTCGACGACAAGATGACCTTTTTCCAACAGTTAGGATCGCTGTTGTCGTCGGGAACACCGTTGCTGCAAGCGATCCGGCTTGCGGCGGCACAAAACCAAAGCGTGACCCTCTCACAGGCAATGGACGACGTCGCCGACCGTGTCGCATCAGGCACTCGGCTTCATATCGCGATGCAATCGTCCAGCGATCTGTTTCCGATGCATTGGAACGCGATGATTGCGACCGGCGAGGCAACTGGCAAATTGGATGAAGTGCTTGCCGATCTGAACCAACAGATTCGCGAATTGGCCGACACGCGCCGCAAGGTCGTCGGGGCGATGATCTACCCCTGCGTTTTGATCTTCGTTGCCGTATTAGTCGTTCTGGCAATGCTGTGGTTCGTCGTACCAACGTTTGGCGAAATGTTCGATGAAATGGGTGCCAAACTCCCCGGCGTGACACTGTTCGTGCTGGAGATTAGCGACACCTTAGCCACCTACGGTTTGTATGCGTTCGGCGTCCTCGTGTTTTCCGTTTGGGCGCTCCGTCGCTGGTTGAAAACGGGACCGGGACGGCACTACGCGACTAGTCTGTTGGTGGCGATTCCCATCGTTGGCGATCTTGTCATTCAGTCGTCGATGTACCGCTTTGCGTCCAATCTCGCGTTGATGTTGCGCAGCGGCGTTCCGATGCTGGAAACAATGCAGACGGTTGCCGATCTCTTTGCCGCGCAGCCACCGTTCCGTGAAGCGATTTTGGATGCCCGTAATCGTCTCGCCGCCGGCCGCAGCCTTGCCGACGGTTTGCAAGAATCCGGACTGTTTACCACGATGATGATCAACGCGGTTCGTGTCGGCGAAGAGTCAGCTCAACTGGGCAAAGTCATGGAGGAGATCGCGCCGTACTATCGCGAAAAGTCGCAAGCCTTTGTAACGCGAGTTACCAAGCTGACCGAACCGATCATCATCATGGTGATGGGCGGAATTATCAGCGTGGTCATGCTGGCCATCTATATTCCAATGTTCGAAATGGCGGGGAATGTCCATTGATCCCTCGTCGATACAGTTCCTTTCTGAGTCGCCGATACGTTCGCGCGTTTTCGTTGATCGAAGTCGTTGTCACGATGACCATTTTAGCGGTGTTACTGGCGTTCACCGCACCAAGCGTCATGCACACGATGGAACAGTCACATGCAGATCTAGCCATCGCCAATCTTCGATCGATCGCAAGCGCACAACGCTTCTACTGGCTGGATCACCGAAGCTACGCCAACGACATCAGCGACTTGGTCGACGCGGATCTGCTAAGCGAAGATCTTCTTCAGGGCTCAGGACGATACGATTTTTCGATCCGCATGGCCGATCAAGAGAGTTTTTCGATCCGAGCGACACGTCGCAATCTTCAAAGGGGCGGTTCGTCCGGCAGTTCCGGTGTTTGGCACGGAAGCTTCGGCATTGACGAGACCGGAAAAGTCACCGGCGAGGTCGCTCGATCCTCCGGCAACTGGCTAGGAAAGCCACTAACGTTGACGCCAGGGGTGTAATCACCATGACTGGCTCGCAACTTCCGCTACACCGCAGGACTTCGCAAAGGTCACGTCTGGCTGCAACCTATCTTGAAGTGCAGGTTGCGATGGTCTTGTTGGCAATCGCAACCAGTGGTCTGTTTAGCCTCTCAGTGGTGGCCACGCGTCAAAGTGTTCGACTGCAAAACACTTTGCCACCATCGCAAACGATCTCCATCAACCCGAATTCGCTGGGAGAGCCTGCCGAAGCAGCTTGGGCGAGAAAGTTAGGTGTGTTCGCGGATCTTGAAGTCGATGAGCGAAGGATCGCGAAAATGCCAACCCCTTTCCAAGCCGGTTTCGATCGAGTCGTCGACAATAGTGGACCGAATTTCTATTCGCACCATGCCCAAGACAGTCAGCCTTGGCAAACGCAGAGCAACGTACCAGACAGTTTTGGAAACACCATCACGCGACTCTCTGCGGATCAATCGCACGGATCGTTCGCTGCCTACGTTTTTTCAAATGTACCTGATGGCGAATATGAACTGCTTCTGCACGTCCCAAGATCACCCGACTTTGGCGTGGCCGTACGGCACCGTGTCTATTTCGCAGGATCGTTTGCCGACACAATTGATGTCGATCAAACGGTCGATACCCGTGACACCGAAATCGACGGACTCTATTGGCAGCGATTGGGCGTGTACCACGTGCGGGGATCGATGATTGCGGTCCAAGTCATCGACACACCTGGCTCCGGCCCAACGATTGTGTGTGACGCGGTGCGTCTGCGCTCACGGCGGTCGTTTGACATTGTGGCCCCGCCGATCCAGTCGTCCGATGGAAGCGTCTCCGTGACGGTGGAGCTGAACTGATGCGGCGACGCGGGACCAGCTTACTTGAAGTCACTATCGCAACCGGACTAGTCGCGATGCTGGCGGTCGTGTCCGCTTCGATCTCCGTGGATTTGTCACGGGGAATGAGCGAAAACATTGCCCGCACACGATTGGCCACGGAAGCTCGCTTGACAGTCGAATCACTTCGACGTGACCTTTCCGGCTGTGATCCGGACCAGCCGCTGGGAGAACGGAGTGTTGGAACACTGGTTGGGATCGAATCGACCAATCGCACGACCCTTCGACTATGTTTTGACGGCGATCAAAACAACCGAGCCGATTGGATGCCGCCAGACCGTGTCATCGTTTACGAATCGGAGCAAGAACTCTTAATCCGTTCCGATCCATTCGGGTCGCATTCGAATGTGTTGACACACTCCGTTCAAGCGTGGCAAGTTGATGACCAAGGCGATCACGTACAGCTTTTGCTCACCCTAGGCCTGGGGCGATTCACCGAAACGTATACCTTCGATACCTCAAAGCCTTCGCAATGAAACGCTCTACAAGACGCGGGTACGCATTACTGGTGGTGATGATCTTGATTCTGACATCAAGTGCTCTGGCAGCGGTTCACTCGCGTTACTTAACCACCGCGTTGCAAATCGAACAAGCACGGATCAAGCGAGAAGCATTCGTCCATGGTCCGGTAAGCGTTTTGGCAATCGCGTGCCAACGGCTGGAAACTGGTGACCCGCCAGCAACATCGTTTGATTTCCGATTTGATGCTGACATCGATAACTCGAATCGAATTTATCGAGTCACGTATCAGCGTTTAAATGCTAGTCAGTGGACAGTTTCGGCACGCGAAGATGCTGACGCGCTGTCGCTGCCGCCCCTGCCGAAGTCATTCTGAATGATTGGTCGCCGCATCGAGTGGCGAGGAATCTTTGCGTGACAACAACAATGACTTCAATGGAGTGCCAAACGAGTAGTAGCAGAACGCGATCGGCAAGACCATCCAGTGGATAAAGATCGCGACCACCACGACAAACAATGCCTGACCGATCTGATGCAGCGACCGCTTCCCGCGAGCATACTGGGCGACCAAGTGTGGATATTGGAATCGGGACACCATCAGGTATGCTAACACACCCGCCAGTGTTGGAATCACATAGTGCGATGCGATCAACATCTTCTCGGCAACCCATTGCAGGTGCTCTGAATAGCTCGCTTCTTCGGCGATACTTTTAAGCTCCGGCATTGCCAACGCGAAGGCGGCCAACGTCCCGGCGGCCGCCGGGCTGGGTAGCCCTTCAAAGGTTTCGTGGGTGTCGTCTTCGCCGGTTTCGACGTTAAACCGAGCCAAGCGAATCAAGACGCAAAGCGTAAACAGCACGCCACAGGCCCACAAAAATCGCTGGGGTAACGCATCACTGATCCGCCAAATGATCACCGCCGGGGCGGTGCCGAACGTGACAGCATCACAAAGACTGTCGAGCTGGGCACCGAATTCGGTTTCCTGCCCTGTCATTCGGGCCGCCGAGCCGTCGAGTGCGTCGAACAACATTCCGCCGAAGATCAGCAATCCCGACGCGAACAATTTCTGCTCCAGCGGCAGGCCGAGCTCAGGTCCGCTGACGGCGACCGCGATCGACGCTAGCCCGCACATCCCGTTACCGAGTGTCAACATTGTCGGCAGCACCGCCAACATCAGCTTCCGACGGCGGCGACGTTTTTGGCGTCGAAAGTCTTTTGCCGACAACGGAGGGCCTTCGCCGTCTTCGAGCTCTTGTTCTTCGTCAGGGATGGGACGCAATTCGCCTTTCAGTTCACTCATCGCCCAACCTTTGTCGTTGGCATCATCACAGACCTACTGCTGTGGTTCGGTTTCAATCAATCAAATACGCTGCAAGCATCGCTGCAACCGGCACGCCAGAATCCCCGACTTTCAAGAAATCTGGCTGGCATATCGCTTGGACGGTAAGAGCCTGTCAGCTCGGAATGTCCACGTTGTCCCATTCTGCATTTTCGAAGCAGGTCAACCAGTTTAGCGAATGCTGCCTCTCGGCAATGACGCCGCCCTCGATTCCGGATGGCGGATCGACCGATTGAACCGTTGCTTGACGCGCCGCCCAAAGCAATCGGTAATTCAAATCCATCGCGTCAAGGATTTGGTCGACCGGTCGCAATTTTGCACCCGCGACAAATTCTCGCGCCGACACCGACATCATCAATGTCGCTGCCGCAGGAACGTCACAAATCACATCTGGGAAAGGCAGCGACGGTGTCATTCCCAGCACCCATTGGAGCGTGGCCAATGATTCGTAACGCCAACCGGCCGCCGAAATGTCTTCTTCTGCAGGAGAATCATCACTGATGAACTGCTGTTCCCAAGGCGTGAGGGCTTGGAACGCCAGCGGTTGTTTCTGACGCAACGCCTCTTCCGAAATCGGATTCCCGCTTGCCAACGATTCGGCGCGGACCGCCACCACGAACAGTGCCAGCGCCCGCCAAGCGACGTCATCAGCAGCTCGCAAGTGAACTTCATTCAGCCCAACTACCGGCGGCAACGCATCCGGCGTGTCGATTTGGCGGTTGCGTAGTTCTTGCTCATTCTGTGCCTTACGTTGCCGAGCGTCCTGCGGGTATGGCAACTGCGCACTCGGGTCGGGCTGCATCGTTTCCCGTTCAACCAAGACCGCACCGTTGGGATCACGAATGTTGCCATCGGGCAAAAATAGAATCGCGTTCGCATTCCAAGCCCAAGGCGCGATCGCTTCCAAGAATTCCGCTTCGACATCGAAGGTCAGGATCACATTGGTCCGTTGCAAGTGACGACAAACGCCGTACACCGATTGGCTGATCTCGCCGCCCGATTTCTCGAAAATCTGCGTGACCATCTCGATCAAATGCTGATCGAAACCCGGCGTTGAAAGATCGCGACGTTGCTCCGGCTGATGCGGAAAGTCCGGCCATGCGGCGTCGCGGTTGGTGCAGTAGGCGAATACTTTGACGGGCATCTTAACCCAACAGTTCGGCGCCGAGTTCACTCTTGCATTTGCCGATCACGGCCTGCACGAGTGCGTCCGCTTCGTCGCCACTCAGCGTCGCGTCGTCGCGTTGCAATTGGACCGTCATCAAGATGCGTTTCTTGTCATTGCCATCGCGTTCGGCATCGCGATACGTTTCGCGATAGGTCACCGCCTTCAATTGATCGCCGACTGCCGAGCGAACGATCGATTCCAAATCATTCCAGCGAACCGATTCTTTCATGACGAAGTTCAAATCGCGTTCGACCGACGGATACATACTCACCGATTGTTGCTGAGGCACCAGCTGAGCATGGTCCATCAGCGTCGACATCGATAGTTCACAGACGACAACATTGCCGGGCAACTTCCATTGCTTCAGCGTTTTAGGATCGACAACACCCAAGTACCCCAAGCAATCATCGCCCAGGGTCAATTCAACGACTTGGCCTTCGACAAAGCCTTTGATTGGCTTTGGTTTGACACCGAATGATTGTCCGATGCCCATCGATTGGCAAAGTGTTTCGACAGCGCCTTTGACCACGAAGAAGTTCTCGCCGGACACTATGCCGACACTGTAGTGCTCCTCTGGCAATCCCTCGGCGGCTTGATCGGGAAGATAAACGTGAGCCATTTCGAACAGGTTGGCTTCGATTGATGCCGATGCCCAGTTGTTCGCGCGAGCTTCTAACAAGCTGGGCAGCAACGACCGCCGAATCGTCTTGGCACCTTTCAGCATCGCGGTCTGCGTGACAAGCGCAGGCCGCTCGGTCCACACCGAGAGCGCGTCATCAAGCACCTTGCGAACAACACTTGGCGTCATCGCTTCGCTGTACCCGGAGGCCGTCAACGTATGGCGGATCTTTTCGGCCGCCACATCGAATGGACGCTTGCTACTCGGCGCCACCGGGATCGGGCTGTCTTCCGGGATCTTTTCATACCCGTGAACCCGAGCAACTTCTTCAATCAAGTCGGCTTCGCGTGACAGGTCATGACGCCAAGTCGGCGGTACGAATGAGCCTTCGTCGCTGCCAATTTTGATTTTCGTTTCACAGCCCAGCGCGTTCAAGATTCGCGTTGTCTCGTCAGCAGAGACCTTGATCCCAAGGATTCGCTCGATCTGCGACAAACGAAGTACAACCGGCGGGTTGGGCTGGACGTCTGGAGCGGTGTCGATGAGACCTTCGGCGACACTGCCGCCTGCGATGTCAACAATTAACTCACACACACGTCGGCTGGCCCAATCGAGTCCGACGGGGTCGACGCGACGCTCGAAGCGATACGACGAAGGGCTGTGCAGCTTCAAAGCACGTGCGGAACGGCGAACAAAAAGCGGCGTGAAAATGGCTGCTTCGATCACGAGGTCTGTCGTCGACTCAGTCACCTCCGAATCCGCGCCACCCATCACGCCAGCGACAGCACAAGCATGATTGGCATCGGCGATCACACAGGTCGACTCGTCCAATTCGTACTCACGGTGGTCAATCGCCGTGATCGTTTCCTTGGGCTGACCAGGACGGACGACGATCTGCTGCCCTGCGAGTTTCGCATAATCGAACGCGTGCAGCGGCTGGCCGCATTCCATCATCACGTAGTTAGTCGCGTCGACGATGTTATTGACGCTTTGTGGCAATTCGACCTTTTGGTCTTTGTTGCGACGCCAAAATACTGAACGCAACGCTTCGACCAACCAATCAGGGCTGGGGCCGACCTTGACGCCCTGAATCACTCGAGCGGTGTAGCGTGGGCAAGCCTCCGCAAAGCGATTGTCGACCTTCAACAACGAATTCACGTCAGTCGCTGAAGTCGACAGCTTCGGATCAGGGACTTTCAAATCCAGATCGAACAACACCGCGATTTCGCGAGCAACGCCGATGTGCCCCAAGCAATCACCGCGGTTGCTGGTGACTTCCAGGTCGATGCAATAGTCGCCTTCGACTAGCGCCGGATTGTCTTTCCACGAGTCGGTCTCCTCGTGGTTGAGTCCGCTGAGACTCAGCCTGGTTTCCAATTCGGTTCGATCCATCGACAAGTCGACGTAGCGGCTGAGCCAGTTCCAGGAAACCAACATTTGAGATCTAAGATCGCTAGTGGAAAGGAGTCATCAAGATCAGCGCAACTGGTTGCGAAGCGAACCGTCGCGCCGAAGGATTTAAAACTGCGACAGGAATCGCATGTCACCGCTGTAAAGGTCGCGGATGTCTTTGATGTCGTGGCGCCGCATGCAAAGCCGTTCGACGCCCAGGCCGAACGCGAACCCGGACACCTTTTCGGGGTCATAGCCGACGGCGCGGAAAACGTTCGGATCAACCATTCCGGCACCACCGAACTCGATCCATTTGCCGTCCCAGTAAAAGTCAACTTCGACACTGGGCTCGGTAAACGGAAAGAACGAGGGGCGGAAGCGGATCTCGACGTCGCCACCGAGGTAGTTCGTCGCGAAGATCCGTAGCACCGTTTTCAGGTTGGCCATCGTCACGTTGGTGTCAACGTACAACCCTTCCATCTGGTGGAACATCGGAAAGTGCGTGGCGTCGGGCGCATCGGGACGATAGACGCGTCCCAACGAGATCACGCGGATCGGCGGCTGCTTGTTTTCCATCACACGGATCTGCACCGTGCTGGTTTGACTGCGCAGCAACCGTGTGCCTTCCACATTTTGACGCTCGGCTCCCGATGCGGCTGTCGCTAGATAAAAGTTATCCAGCGGGTCACGTGCCGGGTGGTCTTCGGGAATATTGAGCGCGACAAAGTTATGGTGCGGGTCCTCGACCTCGGGACCTTCGGCCGCTTCAAACCCCATCCGCCCCATGATCTCCATCAAGTGATTGATGGTTTGTGTGATTGGGTGGACGTGACCAATGCTCGGCCGGATCCCTGGCAGCGTGGGATCAAAGGTCGGATCACCCGACTGATCGTCGCCGCCTTTTAAACGTTTTTGTGCCTGCTCGACGGCATCTTCGATTGCTCGTTTGACCTCGTTCAGCTTCATTCCGGCGGACTTGCGATCCTCCGGAGCGACAACACCCATTTGCTTTTGGATGTCTTTGAGGGCGCCTTTCTTTTGGCCGACGTATTTGACTCGCGCGGCCTCAAAGGTCTCTGCGTCAGCTACACCTTCGAGGGTGCCAAGGGCTTCAGACTGAAGAGAATCGAGTGCCGATAGAAAGTCTTTGAGAGACATGGGTCACTAGAGTTTGAACGCGAAGACGTTGGGGATCGGGGCGTACGTTCAGGGAACGCGTGCAGCAGAATAGAACATCCCTTGCAACAACGCACCCCGGCATCGCTTTCATCGCGGCCGGCTGGTGAGAGGCACCTCGATCACAAAGTGGCGAAACGTATTCGCCACAAATTGAGATGCAACCAAGCCTGAAATCGTTCGCGAGAACGAGGGAACAGGACTGGGCGTGCGGTCGTCGATGAACTGGTCGTCACCGATTCCTTCACGCCCAGGATAAAGTCAGCTTGCTGCCGATTAAGCGGCGGCCAGAGCTTCTTTGACTTTGTCGACAACAGCCTTGAAACCGTCGGCGTCGTGAATCGCCATTTCCGACAAGGTCTTGCGGTCCATTTCGATACCCGCTTTCTTCAGACCGAAGATGAACTCGCTGTAGCGAATGTCGTGCATACGGCATGCAGCGTTCAGACGGGTGATCCACAGGCGGCGGAATTCACGCTTTTTGACACGACGGTCACGAAAAGCGTACACGCCACTTCGCAGCAACGTTTCTTTGACGGTACGGGTAAGTTTACCGCGTCCACCACGATAGCCTTTTGCACGTTTGAAAAGACGTTTCTTCGATTGCCGACGAGCGGCACCGTTAGTTGCACGCATCGGTGCATTCCTTCAGATTTGTATTGGAATCAGGCCCCAACTGTTCGCCAAACGCGTTCAGCTGATGTTCGATCGCCCATCCAATTGGGGAAAACTTGTTTGATTTAAGGCAGCTTAGTAGCTGTTGCCATTCAATGCAGCGTGAATGGTCTTTTCCATGCAGGTGTCCAGAGCAGTCGTTCCGCGCAAGTTGCGGCGACGTTTTTTGCTCAGACCACATGCCAAGTGGCTGGTTCCGCTTTGGCGGTGCATTGCTTTGCCTTTAGCGGTCAACCGAAATCGTTTCTTCGTACCCTTGTGGGTCTTGATCTTAGTTCCCATCGTTCCATTAGTGGGTGTACAGGAAAATGTGAGCTATTGCTAGCAAACACCGCGAGATTCGCTGTCTCGTGAGGGATCGCGAAGCGTATCAACTGTCTCGGCGATTCGGAAGAGGTTCCGCTGTCCAATTGGCAATAAATTCGCCTGCGCAGCGAATTTGATCGGATTTACCAACTGGCGACTCTGCTTTCCTTGGCTGCCGCCGACGCGGGGACGCACTGAACCGCCCAAAGTGACGGCCCGGACTTTTCTCCTCACAAGGCGATACTGAACGCTGCGAATTCAGAACTTCACATCACAGGTGATTTTCACCTGGCGGAGCTGCAACGTGTCGATGATTTGATTGTCAGCTAGCGCATTGGTAATCACCACCAGCCAATCCTCTTCGGTACACCAACCTTTGACCAGCAATTGCCCCAGTGCGTTTTGGATGGTGATTTCGGGGTTCTCGTCAAATTCCATCAGAAACGGCTCGACGCCCCAGGGCAGCATCAGTTGATGGAACGTCGACGGGACATCGGTGAAGGCATAGATCGGCACATTCTGCGCCCGCATCGCTCCCAGCACGTATGCCAAAAATCCACTCCGCGTGAACACGACCACGCCTGACTTGCCAAGCTCTTTGGCGAGTTTGACGCTCGAACGGAGCATCTTCGACTTGGGCGTGTGCAGTTCGATGCGGTCGTTGATGTGGCCGGCGACGGAGGGCTCGATGCTGTGACAGATATTTTTAAGGACGTCGACCGATTCGAGCGGGTAAGCGCCTGTCGTGGTTTCCCCCGACAGCATGATCGCATCAGCCTGCTCGCGGATAGCGTTTGAAACGTCGGAGATTTCTGCGCGGGTCGGCATCGGCGACGTCACCATCGACTCGAGCAGGTGCGTCGCGATGATGACCGGCTTACCGTGTGCTTGGCAGGACTGCACCAACTCTGACTGGACGAGCGGCAGCTTGTGGTACTCGATTTCGATACCGAGATCGCCGCGGGCAACCATCACGGCGTCGGTTTCCATGATGATTTCATGCATGTTCCGCACACCCGCCTGATCTTCTATTTTGGCGATAATGCGAGCTTTGCATCCAATCGATTTCAAGTATTCGCGGAGCGTGCGAATGTCAGCGGCTTGCCGTACGAACGACAATGCGACGAAGTCGATCCCGGCTTCGACTCCTGCCTGCAGATCTCGTTCGTCTTTTTTAGTCAGCGCTGGCAGGTTGATCAGCGTACCGGGCAAATTGATGTGTCGCCGCGATCCCATCGGTCCGGGCGTCT
Organism: Rhodopirellula sp. MGV; assembly: GCF_002251265.1. Classification (NCBI taxonomy): domain Bacteria; kingdom Pseudomonadati; phylum Planctomycetota; class Planctomycetia; order Pirellulales; family Pirellulaceae; genus Rhodopirellula; species Rhodopirellula sp. MGV. The sequence goes on from NZ_NPDI01000072.1 coordinate 46,483, forward strand.
TGACCTCAAGCAGGATCGTTGACTCGGTTTTCGACAGCACCTCGGTTCGAATCAAACCGCTATCGATCAATACGGTGGTCCCCACGCGAACGTCTTTTGGCAGATCGGGATAGTTGACGCTCACCCGGTGAATGCCGTCGTCCTTTTGTTCGAAATCACCGGTGTGCAATTCCAAGTGATCCCCCACGCAGAGGTCGATCGTTTTCTCGACGGGCCCGGTTCTAACCTCGGGGCCTTTGACGTCCATCATCACGGCAACATGGCGACCGATTTTTTGCGAGACTGCCCGGATTCGCCCAATCGTTTCGGCAACCCATTCGCCGGTACCGTGCGCCATGTTCAGTCGAACGATATCGACACCGGCTTCGATCAGCTTCGTCAGCTTGTCCTCGGACTCGGTGGCGGGGCCGATCGTTGCGATGATCTTGGTGTGGCGATAGCCACTCGATGCGTCTTGCATTGGGGTTCCTGCGGAGCGTGCTGAGGGGCCAATCAGGCCAACCACCAATTTCGCGTCTCCGGGAACAATGGCAAGACGATTGTTCATTAGGTCGTTGATCATTCCACTACCGCTTCAATTGGCGCACCATTTCCTCATTCGGACGTCACACCCCCACGAAACACTGCCTTTCACCCCCTTGTCGTATCTCGGACATCAAGGCGACCGCATTGCCCCCTATCCGGTGACAGGGAACGACGATCGCGTCTGTTGATGCTCGACCCGACGTCGCTCGCCCTGCTTAGCACCGGACAGCCCACGCTGATAAACGGTGATAACCAGACCGCTGGTGGTCAGCAAAAAGATCTGGACCATGGGAATGATGGTCATGTTGTGAAACATGGCATTCGGAAGGTAGGCCGCCAAGGTTGCGAGACTGAACAACCCCAACTGCCGGGCCTCCAGCGGCAAGCCCCCGTTGTGGGCGAGCTGCCAACCATAGACCGCTGTCATCCCCAAAATCGCCAGATACAGTCCCAGCCCGATTAGGCCTGAATCGACCAGGAATGCCAAAAACGCATTGTGGTGACTGTAAGGGCGCGCCATTTCAAGCGGCAAACCGAGCTCACGAATGCTGTGGTAACTGGTATGACGCTGGAGGTACTGCCCGTATCCATGACCGGTCAGCGGCTTGTCTTTGAACATTTCCCATGCAACAGCCGCTAGCAGCGGACGTAGCTCGACGCTTTTGGCTGCGTCTTCAGCTGACAACGCTTTGTCGCGTTTGAACGACATGATTTGCTCTTTCAGTCCCATCGACATGGCGACGGCCAGCAAGGCGACCGAAGCAATGCCCATCACGCGCATCCACCGAGGGCTGAAGACAAATCCGACAGCCACCACTGCACCAACAATTCCTAGCCAACAACTGCGTGTCAACGTTGCATAACAGCCCAAAAACAAAATGACTCCGAGCGCCGCGTACACCGCGCGTGCTTGGCGATCCGCTTTGACAAACAGCGCCGAAACCGAAGCCATTGCGATCGCGATGATTAACCCATTGCCCGCCGGGTTCAACAAAGGGCCACGACCACGGCCTAAAAACATCCAGACCTTCGGATCCAAGGTGTGCTTTGGATAGACAAGCGAATGAAAGCCTTTGACTTCACAAACTGCGGTCACCGATAGGTACAAACCCAGCACAATGATTCCCCGCATCAGCAGCTTGAAATCGGCTGACGAAAACGGGGTGATGCGGGCAAGTCCATAAACGATGGCGGGCACCAAGATATAAAACAGCCACCGCGCGGTCGGGTCGACAATTGTTTCGGCGATGTTGTATCCGCGACTGCTCCAGTAGATATAAACGACCAGAGCGGCAACACAGACGTCGACACGGTTTAGCGAAGGCAACGTGATCGCGCCCGTCCACCAATGGAACGCCGCCACGCCGATCGTAATCGCGAGCAACAGCCGATCGAGACTGATCTGGATCGGCCCGTCGAATGCGAAAAATGGAGGCCCGAAAATCGTTCCGACCCACAGCAGACCCAGGAGCATGTGAACCATCTGCACGTATCTGGCTAGCGGGATGCACCAGACGGCAAAGGCAAACGCGAATAGAAGAGCCAGGAACGACATAAGAAGCTTCGCTCGCCCCTTTCAATGAGGGCGATGCGATCTGGGGGCACGATCGAATGAACAACAGTTGTCGTGCAAACATAGGTGCCAAAGAGTGTGGCGTTGTGATCCGCCGCTACGGATCAACCAACCTTTAATCGCCACAATCGTCTTGTCCGGCGTGACCGACACGGCCGGAACCCTGTCATCACCCCAGAATCGATCTCGCCACCCAACTATTCGGCGGCGATCATTCGAAACACATCATCCAAGCGGCGGCGGATCAGATCCGACCACAATCGATAGCCGGCCTCGTTAAGGTGTAATTGATCGTTGACGAACAATTCGGTGCGTGGCTTGGTATCGCTATGCAAGAAATTGCCAGCCGTTTCGATGAAGTACGTGTTGGGTGTGGTCAAAGCAATTTCACGCAGCCGTTCGTTGACCTTGCGAACTTTGTCCCAGATTCCGAAACGACTTTGCGTCGGCGTGATCTCGATCAAAAAGAACGGAGCGTCTGGTCGATGCTGATGAGCGACATCGACAATGTGACGGGTCATTTGCTCGATCAATTCAGGGCTGTGACTGTCAGGACCGGCAGTGATCCCATTGCCGACGAACATCACGACCGCGCGATACTGATGTGGCGTAATCACTCGTTCGGCATAGACCGCCATGTCCGTAAACTTCGCGCCGCCATACCCCCGCCGGATCGTCCTATACGGCGACATATCGCGCTGCATCGTTTCCCAACGCCGAATGCTGCTGCTCCCGATAAACAGAATCGCCTCGTCCGACGGCTCCAATTCGTCGTTCAGCGAATCAAATGCCGCGATGTCTTTTTCCCATCGTTGCGTTGCCTCCTGCACGTGTGGCGTGATCACAGGAGAATCCGCACCGCTTGGCCTCGCATCATCCTGTGCCGACGCTGCCACGCCGCAAGAAACCAAAACCAACACCGCAAACCGCACCACAACCAAACGAAACTGCCGAGCCATCACCACGTTCACCTCCAAGGTCAATTCCAAAGTCCAACCAATCTACCCAACCCCACAAAAAGGTGTCAGGTACCTTTTTGGGGCTCTGGGAAGTTTGCCTCTGTGGGCACACGAAACACTGGGGGTGCGCGGACTTCATTCTTGTGCTAAGAACTCTTAGGTCCGCCGATCCGTGCTGAAATCGCCTTTACGGATCGTACGACCTCGCGCGATCGATCCGATCGTGATAATCCATGGCTTTTGCAACGCTGATCTCACTCCCTTGATTTGCCTTTCCAAAGGACGCTTGATGTTTCGAAGTCTTGATTTTACACAGATTTCAACCCTGCTAACCGGCATCGGAGCAGGCGTCATTCTGGGAGGCCTCGGCTGCAGCTGGATGACCTCCAGCCCCGCGTCGGGCGTCGTCACCTGCACCGGCTGTATCGCGATCATCGTCGGCAGATGCTTGTCGACCGTTGATCCCGGTCTCGCAGAAAGCTCCGAGGCGAATTAGCGTCTCGCGAGTCGTCGAGGCGCGTGTATTTTTCTGCCGATACATCGGCTGCCCGGAACACCAGTTGCAGTGTGGTAACAATGATTGTGCCCGACGTCGACGCTACTTGATGAGCCAACTGGATGCTAGGATCGGATCTGCTAACCGCCATCGTCACCATGTCTTTCGCATGTTTGGTGCTGGGAGTATTGGCGGCAACGCTTTCGTCGCGAACGAAGGGACAGATCCCGATGTTGGGCATCGCGCTATCGAGCTTGGCGATGATCTATTTCCTGTTCTATGGGGCGGGTCAGCTTCTGTGGGCAAAGTTCGTTCCGCACTCCGCGGCGATCATCTACACGAACGTCGCTTGCCTTTTCGCAGCGGTCGCCGCGGGCTGCGCATGGCAGTTGCCTGACACGCCACGCTGGCGCCGCGTGCTTTTCGCGAGCCTGCTTGCGGCAAGCTCGTTCGCCATCATTTTATGGCCAATGCTTTCGATCGCGATTCGACCGCCCGAGCCTGGTCATAACTACTGGAAAGATGGCGTCGCGATGCAAACCTCCTGGGCCAATTGCAGCCCTGCCGCCGCGGCCACACTTCTGAACGCCGAAGGCATCGCCGTTTCGGAAGCCGACATGGTGCCGCTTTGCTTGACCGATTCCGACGGAACACCAACGCTTGGCCTGTACCGCGGGATCAAATTGGTTGCGGAAGCGAACGGACGTCGCGCCGAAGTCATCGATGCGACGCTACAACAGTTACTCGATGAAAACGCATGGCCGGCGCTGCTTGCCGTTGAACTGCCGTACGGCACAGAGGACCGACGGTACGCTGATCAATGGGGCTGGATTCCGGGAATGGGGCACAGCGTCGTCGTACTTGGCCGCGCACCGGGTGGCGGTTCATCGTTGGTGATTGGCGACCCGTCGCGTGGAATCGAGCTTTGGGGCGAGGACGACCTACGTGTCTTGTGGCACGGCAACGGGATTCGTCTCAGTCATTCCAACGAGTGATCTCACGCTACGCTTGCGGCGACCAGCCTGGTCGAGGCGCGTCATGAATCGTTGGTGGATCGGCACCGGTGATCATATCAATACGATCACGCACTTCATTCACCGCTTCGCTGTCGGTAAGCGGCTCCAGTGACACCCGAAAACAAATCGTCTGTTCGGGAGCAATCGCCAGCACTCGGTCCTGTTCTGCTTCAAAGGAATGATGATTGGGATAGTTCGTTGCCGGTTCCAATCCTGTCACGTAACCATCGGCAACATCGGCGGTATTTTTCCAGACGATGAAGCGTGGTAGCGTTCGCGTGGAACTGGTGACGGCCAGGCCACGATCAGCCGCAGCGTTGTGAAGCATGACCGTGGTTTGATCGAGATCATCGCTTCGCAATTTGGCAAAGTAGACTCGTTCGGCATAGTCGGATTGCGGCGCGTCATATTCGTCCCAGCGGTCGATTTCGCTGGCCGAGAGTTGATCCTTGGGTGCCAACTCGTCGATCGGCATCACAACCCGTGACCCCTCTTCGAGCACTGGACTGCCGACATTGATGTGGTAAAGCATCTGCATCGCGGCAGGTTTAGAACCGTCGTTGGTGACGTCATCCAAGATATCCACTTTGGCACTGCCGGCGTGCACGCGAAGACGACTGACTAAGCGCAGGTTTGGAAAGAACAGCCGGCTTTCGCGGATCTCTCCGATCAATTCCAAGCGGCCTGCGACCTCGTCATATTCGATCACCAACCCATCGGCCGGAAGATTTCCGACTCGGCCGTGCAGCGGATAGACAAGTTTCCCTGTGTCGTCGTGTTCGGGCGCACCGTTGCTGTTCAGACCACAGCGCGTCAACAGTTCGTCAAACCCTTCGAGCCAACCGAGACCACTGGGATCAAACGTCGGCACAAGCGACGGATGCACGGGGCCATCGACCGGGGAATCCCAACCATAACGGGTGTCACGCGAATCGATTTTCCAAATCGCCATTCCGCGTGTTGGCAGAACGTCCATCACGATCGCACCGGTATCGATCCGAACAATTTCGACGCCATCGGATCGCCCACCGACGAAACGACCGTGCTTGGTCGTGATCGTGCCGTCGGAGGATTCGACCGACACGGCCAGTGGAGAATTCTCGTACCAAAGGATGCTTTGCGTTCGGTCGTCGATCGCACGAAGCGTTCGCGTTTTCACCATTGCGTCAGTGTCTCGTCAGTGATTGATAAGCTCGAAAGCGGCGGCAGATCTTTGCAGATCATTCAATCAGTGTCGATGATCTGGATAGATCCAACCAGGGGCCAGTTCATGGCCTGTGATAGCGGTGAGACAATTCTGTCACACATGATCCGGTTAAGTGAGATGGCAGCGTTGTACGTGTTGTGCTGCGACAAGTCGTCATCGAATCGATGCTCCGATCGACGAACGGGAAAGATCGAGCACGATTTTTCGCCGCAGAGGGCGTCAATCACCCGCTTTCTTGCCCCCCTTGCTACCCCTGCAATCTTGTTTCCGGCGCGCACAGTCCATACAACATGCGGGCAGACTTGCCGCCGCAAACATGCGATAATTGGCGCCCGCATTTCCCTCCACCATCCCCCCAGTTAGTCAGCTTCTATGACGCAAGTAAAACTCGATGACGGTCTGATCAAAGGCGATTCGGTAGCATCCATCTTGGACTCCGCGATGGATGCCGGTGGCGGTTTGCTTCGACTGACCCCGACGTGGGTCCCACGTTCGTTTTTGCACCCGGGACGCCGGATCAAATTGCATCCCAACGATTACTACCGATTCGGTGCCGATCGGGGCGGGATTGATGAGCGATGGTTTGGCAGCACGACGGACGCTGCGAACGACGGACGTGTCTGGCACGAAGGGCAAAGCTTCTGCTTGTTCGAAGGCAAGAAATTCATGCTAAAAGACGCCGTCGCCGAACGTGGCAATGACGTCGTCGGTGAAGCCATCTTCAGCAAGTACGACCGCTGGCCCGTTTACAGCAAGTTCTTTGACAACATGGGCCCCATCCCGCACCACATGCACCAAACGTATGAGGACGCGGCGCTGGTCGGACAAGAAGGCAAACCGGAAAGCTATTACTTTCCGCCGCAGCTGAATAACGTCGACAACAACTTTGCCTACACCTTCATGGGCCTCGAACCGGGAACCCAACCCGAAGACGTCCGTCGCTGCCTGGAAAACTGGAACGCGGGCGACAACGGCATCTTGGACCTAAGCCGTGCGTATCGCCTCAAACGTGGAACCGGATGGTTGATTCCTCCAGGTGTCTTGCACGCGCCAGGTTCTTTGTGCACGTACGAACCCCAGTGGGGCAGCGACGTGTTCGGCATGTACCAATCGATCGTCGAAGGCCGCTATGTCCCCTGGGACTTGTTGGTCAAAGACATGCCCGAGGAAAAACACCAGGACCTGGACTTCATCGTCGGCCAGCTGGACTGGGACAAGAACGTCGACACGCACTTCAAAGAAAGCAACTACCTGGAACCGATCGTCGACGAAAACCGCAGCGGCGATGGGTACGAGGATAAGTGGATCGTTTATGGCACCGTCGACGGCGTGCAGCGTTTCAGCGCAAAAGAACTGACCTTGCAACCCGGTGCCAAGTGCACGCTGCAAGATCCAGGTGCGAGCAGCTGGATCACCGTTCAAGGCCGCGGTCGCATGGGCGCTCTCGATTTGCAAACGCCCGCGATGATTCACTTTGGCGAAAACACCACCGACGAGGTGTTTATCTCGCACGTCGCGGCGACCGGCGGAGTCGAAATTGAAAACCTCGGCAGCGAGCCGTTGGTCGGGCTGCGTTACTTCGGCCCAGACACGCACGATAACCTGCCCAAAGGTGGGACCTAATCAACGCCGCGCTGGCACTGACGTTTTCTTAAACTCGAAATTCTTACGCGATAGATAACGATGAAACTGCACAACGCAATGTGGCCCGGCTTGGTTGGCAAGGGTGACGGCCCCGATCAAGAGCCACCGATCAGTCTGGAACACATGCTGGACTTGACCGCCGCTGCCGAAGTCAATGGACGCAAGTTTGACGGAATCGATTACTTCTTGTTCCTGCCCCACACCGACCCGGAAGCGAGCGATGACGAGCTGCGACGGATCGCGGACCTGATCCAGTCCAAGGGTTTTTCCGTCGGTTCGCTGGTCGCCCCGATTTGGCCAGGCACCGTTGGCGATTCCGCGATGGGCGACAAAGAACAAGTCGACAAGTTCCTCTCCGCGGTCAAGCTCGCTTGCCGGATCGCCGGGATCTTCAACGAACACGGCGTTCGCCAGTACGGTGTCATCCGTATCGACAGCGCCGAATTCGGTGTCGAAAAATGGCGTGAAGACGCGAAGGCCAACACCCAAAAGATCGCCAACACGTTCCGCGAAGCTGCCAAAATCGCAGCCGACCATGGCGAGCGTCTGGCTGCCGAAGGCGAGATCTGCTGGGCGGGCATGCACAGCTGGAAAGACATGTTGGATCTGCTCGAAGCAGTCGGCATGCCAGAATCACTCGGGTTCCAAGCGGACCTCGCACACACGTATCTGTACCTGATGGGCTACAACGCTCCCGAGCACGCGCTGTTGAAAGACGGCTATAGCGAGGAAGAGTTCTATGCCGCCTACGAGCAGATGACGGACAAACTTCGCCCTTGGACGATCGACTTCCATGTTGCCCAAAACGATGGGGAAGTCCACGGCGCCGGCGATCACGACAAGACCGGCAAGCACTGCCCGGCTGATGATCCCAACGGCAAATTGGACATCGTCCGCTGCTCCCAATACTGGTTAAAAGACGCCGACCAACGTGGGATCAAGCACATCTGCTGGGACGGATGCATGTTCCCCAACGAGACTCTGGAAAAGCCCGAGACTTGGAACACGATTTTGGACGCCATGATCAAAGTCGACCAATCGATCTCGTAAACTAATCACCGCTTTTCAATTCTTCACCCGCCACCACTACCTTCCTCAATCACTTCGTCATGAAATCGCTTAATATCGGAATGGTCGGCTATGGCTTCATGGGCCGGACGCACAGCAACGGCTACTGCCAAGCCAATCACTTCTTCGATCTCGAGTACAAGCCAGTTCTGAAAGCAGTCTGTGCTCGCAACAAAGACAAAGCCCAAGCATTCGCCGACCAATGGGGTTACGAGTCCGTCGAAACCGATTGGAGAGAGTTGCTCAAGCGTGACGATATCGACGCGATCGATATTTGCACCCCAAACAACCTGCACGCCGAAATCGCTATCGCGGCCGCCGAAGCTGGCAAAATGGTCCTCTGCGAGAAACCGATCTCGATGGACACCGCCGAAGGCGAACGGATGTGTGAAGCGGTTGAAAAGGCCGGCGTCAAAAACACCGTTTGGTACAACTATCGACGTGTCCCTGCCGTTTCGCTGGCGAAACAACTGATCGACGAAGGTCGCCTGGGCAAGATCTATCACTACCGCGCCAACTTCTTGCAAGACTGGACGATTTCCGAAGACGTGCCGCAAGGCGGTGCAGCCACTTGGCGTCTCGATGCCGAAGCGGCTGGCAGCGGCGTGACCGGCGACTTGCTGGCACACTGTATCGACACGGCACTGTGGCTCAACGGAAGCATTACCGATGTCTCCGCCGTCACCGAGACCTTCGTCAAAGAACGCTTGCACGCCGAAACCGGCGAAAAGAAAGAGGTCAAAATCGACGACGCCTGTGCTTTCCATTGCCACTTTGAAAACGGATCGCTCGGCCTGTTCGAATCGACCCGCTACGCTCGTGGCCACAAGGCGCTCTATACCTTGGAAATCAACGGCCAAAACGCGTCGATCCGCTGGGACCTTCATGACCTCCATCGCTTGGAATACTTCGACCACAGCGACGATTCGATCGTTCGCGGCTGGCGTAGCGTTCACATCAGCGATGGCGACCAGCCCTACATGAACCACTGGTGGGTGCCTGGCTTGAACATTGGCTACGAACACACCTTCATCCACCAAGTCGCGGACTTCCTCAAGTCGTTGGAAACGGGCGAACCTTGCGAGCCAACGTTCCGCTCCGCACTGGAAACACAAAAGGTCTGTGACGCCGTGTTGGCGAGTGCCAGCGAGCGAGCTTGGAAGAACGTCTGATCGCTTTTCCTGACAACAGCAACAAGGGCCCGAGCGACCGCCGGGCCCTGATGGCTAGACACTCGCTGCCATTCAAGATCGGCTCTTTAATGCTTGACTTGCGAATCAAGTAATCGACGGCAATCGATTTGCGCCGCTTGCCACTCGCCTGCTCTTGCTGAGCTGATGATTGAGCCAATCGCTTGCCTTTCTTCCTCATGAAGTTGATCCTGCATCTGCATGACAAGTGCTTCAACCTTGACCAGCCCTACGTCGCTGTTTTGGTTGCAGGTCCGGAACAACGCTAGCGTGATGTCGAACCCTGGCTTACTGAGAGTCACCGAATTCTCGGGAAATAACATGTAGGCGATGATCCCCACAGTCACAGCGACGGCAAACGCCAGCAGAACGTTCCGCCCTTTTCGCGATGGTGCGCTCACTAGAACCTCCCCCAGTCGATCACTTCGTTCTCTCTCATGCTGCTGATTTCCGCCCAAATCAGCAGATCGACAAATTCGGTGACGAACTGAACCGATCCATCTCCCATCACGACGTATCCGCCCCCGGGGTGCTGCGAGTACATTTGCCCCACGTGATAGGTCGGGAAATTGACCGGGTGAATAATCGGGGTACCGGTGATATCGAGTTCGCCACCGGAAGGCCCGCTGTGCACGAGCGTCAACGTGGCGGCAGCATCAGGGCCGTTCTCGGGGCTCGAAAACTGTGGATGCGTGTAGGCCCCCGGCACGACGCCGACCCAAGTCTTCTCGCTCAGCGCTGAACTATGTTCGCCGAAAAACAGGGTGTTGGACGTACCGTCAAGGATGTCGCGAAACCGTGTTCGCGAGTTTCGGAAAAACGGCCCGTCGGCAACCTGCTTGGCATCTCCGTTAATCGCGACGATCTTTGTCGCGCCGGTGTAGATATTGCTAAACACTTCACCCGTCGCCGCCGACCCGCACTCGCCCCAGCAACTCTCTTGGCCGTGACTGGCGACGTAGTGGCTGCGTCCCAGTTGGAGTGGTTGCCCATCAATTTCAAGGTTATTTCCCGTCGCATCGCGAACCCAAAATGCATCGTCGCCGCCGGTTGCCGATGGGCACAACGTCCAGGGTAAGGTTGCTGCGACCGTTCGCCGGTTATGTTCGGACCAAATCGGTTCGTCCATTTGCAAGGCTTCGAAAATCGCATTCGATTCGACGAAAGGCAGAATCGCAGCTTGCCACCCCCAGCCCGGCGACGCGTCCCAGGTCAGCGGATCGATGCGAACGTTCGGAGGCGCGGCTCCGTTGGTTGTCGGGTGCGAAACATAACCAGCCGGGAACTGCCGGAACGCCGAGTGATAGTTCATCGTCGCCAATCCGATCTGGCGAAGATTGTTGCCGCAAGACATTCGCCGTGCGGCTTCTCGCGATGCTTGCACCGCAGGCGTCAGCAAACCGACGAGCACGCCGATGATCGCGACTGCGACAAGCAACTCGACCAGCGTGAACGCTTTTCGGGGCCGTCTACTTTTGAAAATCATCGAGACCTCTAATTTCTCGCGGGGCCAAAGTTAGCTGACACTAAGTTCTGTCGCATGGACACGCCGCAGTTCGCATAGCTTTCGTTCCGTAGCGGCGAAAACCGCTCGCCAACAACTTAGCTACGACTAAGTTAGCATGGACTAACAATATCGAGGCGTCGGGTGGGATGCAAGAGATTTTCTGAGGAATCCGTTTTCGGCGAGACCTCGCCGAGAAGGGGCGAATTGATTTAAGATACGGAACTGTCGCTTCGTTTTTTTATTCGCCCTCGCCCGATTGCTTCCCATTGCGCAAGAAAACTCACGAACGAACCCGCCGCGACCATGCCAGCGAAGTGGCTGAGGATTATGTCGAGGCGATCGCCGAAGCGATTGCAAACAACGGCGTCTGCCGAGCGGTTGACTTGGTCGAGCAGTTCGCCGTGACTCACGCCACGGTCAACAACACGGTCAAGCGGCTGCAGCGAGACGGCTTGGTAGTCACCGCGCCGTATCGTCCGATCGAACTGACAACTGCTGGCAAACGGCTTGCGTCCCGGTCCAAGCAACGTCACGAAATCGTGGAAGCGTTTCTGCGAAAGCTTGGCGTGAGCGAGCAAACCGCGGCGATCGATAGCGAAGGAATCGAGCATCACGTCAGCAAAGAGACGCTGGACGCGATGCAATCGGTCCTACAAAACGGCTGGCCTAGTCCCAAGAAGTCTCGATGAATTGAAATACACGTCGAGGGCTGACAATGCCTTCGATCTGGTCATCCATATCGAGCACGGGGACGTGCCGATGACCGGCGATCGCGATTGCAGCCACGGCAGCCGCAGCCGGTTCTTCGGAATACACGATTGTCGGATCCGATGTCATGAATTCGGCAACCGGCAAGTGTTTGACACGGCTGTAGCGCTCGGCGACTCGCTCAAGGACGTCACGCTCGGTAAAGATGCCGACCAAATTCCCTTCCTCGACGACCAGCAAGCTGGACACACCGCTCTGGTAAAGCTCTCGAATTGCTTCCTCGACCGTGCAGGTCGATTCGACCGACAAGTAAGGCTGACAAGCGACGTTGCCGACGTGGTGTTCGCCCAACAGTTCTGCGGTGGTGTCGCGATACGTTGGCGGTTCGAAATTGCTGAGCGGATCAGCGGGGGCATCGAATCTTCTGTATTCAGTCATCGCTCACGCCCCCTCTCGTTCGAGCATCCAAGGTTTGCTTCCCAATCGCTGAACCGCGACTTGGCGTGCATAACAATCGCAAACGTAGTCAGCTAAGCTGCGTTGTCCGGCCAATCCGACCAACTGGCCCTCGTGATCGACGACGCACATAAAACGCATCCCTTCTTCGACGACGGCATCCCACACGGTCCGAATCGAGTCAGTCAATCCGACGCAGCGGTAGGAAGGATCACGAAACTTCGAAACAGGATTCGAATCCAATGACGCACCTTCATGCAACATCCGGATGACCGACTGTTCGGTAAAAATCCCGGTTGGCTCCCACTCGCGCTGAACGATTACTGAACAGCCCAGATCGTTGGAACGCATCAAGGCGATTGCCGCCCGGGCGATCGTGTGTTCATTGATCACAATCGCGTCGCGAAGCGGCAGATCCTTAACCTGCTCCTTTTCCAAATCTTCTAAAAATCCCATGGCGTTATCTCCTGCAGCCAGTGAAGTCCGGCGAAACCTAAGATTGAGACGCATCTATCGCGCCAAAACACCAACAGACCGAAAGGGAGTTCGCGTCCGATGCGTTAGGACATGCACCGGACAATTATCAGCCACAACGCGGTGGCTGCGGATTTGGATACACCAATAAAACCGTGCCCCCTGGACCCACCCGTCTGATAGACGAGCAAAGAGGGCGGGCACTGCATTCTCATTGTGCACCCCTCGGATGCGTGTGCACGAGAATTGGGCGGATGCAGGCCCCGTTCGAGCCTCCTTAGGCGACCCTGTCCAACGCAGTCGGTCGCCAAAGCAGTCAGTGGCTAACGACGCGTGATTAAGCTTCGACTTCGAAGATCGCTTCGATTTCGACCGCCATCTTCGCTGGCAAAGCATTGGTACCGATCGCACTGCGGGCACCGACTCCGTTGTCTTCACCAAAGACATCACGGAACAGTTCGCTGCACCCATTGATCACCGATGGTGAATCGGCAAACCCGTCAACGCATTGAACCAATCCAAACAGCTTGATGACTCGCTTCACTTTATCAAGCGAACCCAAGTTGGCTTTCAGCGTCGCCAGCATGCACAAGCCAGCTTGACGGGCGGCGTCGTAGCCAGCTTCGATGTCCAAGTCCAATCCGAGACGCCCGGTGATCAACGTCTTGTTGGTTTGCAACGGCCCGTGTCCGGACATGTAGGCGATACCGTTGACAATGACGAGCGGCTTGTAGACACCGGCCGGCTTGGGAGCAGGGGGAAGTTCCAAACCGAGAGATTCAAAACGGGCTTCGTTGGACATGAGCAAAGTTTACGGGAGCGGGGACGGAAACACGCGATCAAGGACACTCGATCAAACGCGAAAGGGCTAGTCTGCCGGTTTTCGCTGGCTCACACAAGATGCAGGCATTCGGACGGTGCGAATAGTCAAATTACGTCGCTGATGAAGGTGTCTCGCCAGAAGAATTTATGAAGCGCGGTGATGGCTGTGACCTGGTGGGTATGGGGCCGGTATATTGGTGGTTTACTTGGTTTCACCGCTGGCAATCAAAACGTTCGATATGAAACAGCTCGACGGCCGACATGCTTTGATCACTGGTGGGACGCAGGGGATTGGCGGTGAGATAGCGGTTGCGATTGCCAAGGCAGGGGGCGATGTGCTGCTGATTGGGCTTCGTGACGACAATCAAGCGCAGCTGACACTGAATCGTTGTCGTGACCAAGGCGTAAAGGCTGACTTGATCTGCTGTGATCTGTCTCGGCCGCCGGTCGAGTACACGGGCAAACTGGTGGAGCAGATCACTTCTGCCATGCCAGACGTCGACTTGCTGGTCAACAACGCGGGAACTTATCTGGACGTGCCTTTTTTTGAAATGGACTTCGAGCGTTACATCAAAACCATGCACTTGAATGTTAGCGCGGGGTACTTCCTGACTCAGGCGATTGCGAAACGTTGGGTCGAGGGCAAAATCGCAGGCCGTGTTGTGTTTACCGGCTCGATCAACGGTTTGCTTTCCGAAGCCGACCACACGGCGTACGACACCAGCAAAGGCGCTGTCGCGGCGATGGTCCGCAGCTTGTGTGTTTCGCTGGCACCACACGGAATACGCGTTAACGCGATGGCACCGGGATTGGTCCGTACCCCGCTGACCGGAGGCGCAATCGATGAAGGCAACATGCGACACTGGATGGAGCTGCATACGCCGAATGGCAAAGTGCCTCCTGCGGATGCCTGTGCGGGAACGGTGGTGTTTCTCTTGTCTGATGCGGCAGATCACATCCACGGGCAAACGATCTATGTCGATGGCGGCATGAGTGCCTGGCAACAACCGCCGGCCCCCAAGTCTTTTTAGATGCCAAGCTTCTTTCGAGTCGATTCGCTGGTCAGGTGTTTGACCACGTCCAACGGTTCGCATGAGTTATCGCTGCCGTAATCGATGTCGACCGGGCCGATCGCTTTGGCCGCTCGCAGCGCAGCTTTGTTGAGTTGCTTGTTGCGTTTGCCGATCCCCATCAGCGCCGCATTCATCGATTCGCGTACCCACATCGTTTCGCCGTGGATGTTGTCGCGAATCCGGTCGATCAGTTTCAGTAGGTAGGCATCGTCCATGCCCTTTGGATTTTTCTTGGACAGTTCGTAGATCAATCCATACGCGCACTGCCGCCGCACGGGATCGTCGTGATCCATCCAGTCACAAGCGAGTTCGAATGCGAACGGTGCCTTCGCCAATGTTGCGTCGCATGACGCGAACACGTGAGCCAGGTAGCCGCCTCGCAGGTTTTCGACCTGCTGTTCGACTTGTTCACGCGTGAGCTTTTTTGGTTCGTCAATCAGCAAACCGACGACTTTGGCGTCGTACACATCGCTGACCCAGAGTTGTGTTGCCAAGTCATGGTCACGTCCGACTTGTTTGGCAAGCTTGCGAAGTTGAGTCAGCCCAATGCCGAAGCTTTTCAGCCCCGAATCTTTCTTCCCTCGCTTCTCCCAGTTCTCGACGCCCCGTGGATTGGTGTTTTCTTTGAGCAGCTTTAACACTTCGGATTTCTTCATCGTGGATCTGTTGGGTGGTGCGGAATGGATTTCACGCAGTCAGAAGAACGTTTTACACACGAGATTGAAAATCATTCCTTTGAGTATCCGACGACTTTAGCCCGGATTCAAAAATTCCGAAACGTTTTTCGCCCCGCATTTTACTTGGTTTTGGAGGCATTCGTCGGGCGATCGCGGCCGGATTGGTCCGCTCGATGCGTAAGCGGAGTTCCGTTCGCCGAGGATCGCAACGGACTTCGAATTGTGATTCGCGTCGAACCTTCGCGGGCACGATTTCGCGATATGGAAGACGAAACCGTTGCCCGACTGTCTCGACCTGTTGAGGGATAATGGAATGAAACGTTTAAGTGTTCAGGCTTTGGAAAGTCGAAAGCTTTTGGCCGGCGACATCGGACTCATCGACACCACTTTGCACATCGAAGGAACGACCGGCAACGACATCGCCGAAGTCTACACCGTCGAAGATTCTGTCGTGGTGAAGTTGCAAACCATGGACGCCGCAGGTCAAGTGACCGATTCGGCCGAACAAACGTTTGATGCGGCGGCAATCGACAAGATTATCTTCGAAGCGTTCGAAGGTGATGACTTGCTGGTCAATGACACCTCGATCGATTCAATCATGCGAGCCGGTGGTGGCAACGATGTCGTGATGGGCGGCTCGGGAAATGACATTCTCGTGGCCGGTGCCGGATCCGATGTGATCCTTGGCGGGGGCGGAAACGACATCATTCTGGGTGGAACCGGGGATAACATCGTCATCGATTCGAACCCCGGTTCCGCGGATGCCAGTGACACTACAGGTGATGAAACGGCCGGCGACGACAACTCTGGCGAGATGAGCTCCGATGACTCGAGCACTGACGAATCGAATACAGATGACTCAAGTTCGGGTGAGTTGGATGCAGGCGATACCGAGACGCCAGTGGATACCGAGACTCCAGTCGATGAGGGCGCAGACGCTCCTGTTGCCGAAGACGACACCGCAGTGACGGACACGAGTGACGATCCCCTGACCGGTAGCGACGACGACGTTGTTGACGTGCCTGTCGATATCCTGGATGACACGGGTGATCCCGTTGATGATGGCGATCCTGTCGTTGGTGGTTCGGGCGGACAAGGCGGTGCAAACTGCGGCGGTGGCGGAAGCACGATGCCTGCGGACGAAGTCACCGATGAAACCGATGTCGTCGTTGATACCTCGGGTGACGTCGAATTCATTGCCGATTCGACCGACGAAGAACCAGTGGTTGATGACGGCAGCACTGCGGAAGAGCTGGCCAGTGATGATGTGCTGGACGGAATCGTTGACGATGCTGTCGGAAGTGACGTGACCAATGGCGATGTCGTCGATGATGTGGAAACGCCCGTCAATACCGTTGACGATTCGATGGAAGACGTCGTTGACGACGCGACCGACGACATTGTCGAAGAGGTCGTCGACGAAACCGAATCCGACGTTCCAGCGACAGACGTTGTCGATCAACCGCAAGCTGGCAGCGATGAAGAAGACGGCAGCTTGGACGCTGGAAGCCAAGATGCAGGAAACGAAGTAACCGATGGCGAGGTCGTCGGTGAGACCGCCGATGACACAGCCGACGAACCCGTTGCGGAAGACGCCAGCGACGATCAAGGCACGCCAAGTGACGTGATCGATCAACCACAAGCCGGTGGCGATGAAGTTGATACGACCGAAGAAGAAAGCGTGGAAACCGTCGGTGAAGACGATTCGACACCCGTTGCCGTCACTGAATCGGAAAGCGACGACGACGTGATCTTCGGCGGAAGTGGTAACGACTGGATCTTCGGTGAAGGCGGAAACGACACCATCTTCGGTGCCGATTCGCCGCTAAGCGAAGATACCTTGGCCGCGTTGCTGGGTGACCGACTTGCCTAATGATTTGGCTTGACCACCCCATTCGTTTAACGATCGGCACGGCAGGGAAGCCGGTTATGCCGGGTCGTATGCCCCACTGCCCAATCCGGGACCACGCGGGATGAAATGACACATCAGAATTCCCAAGAAGTACAAGAACATCAATGGGATCGCCAACGCAATCATGCTGGTCACGTCGGCTGGTGTTAAGACCATCGACAAAAAGAAGATCACCAAAATCGCGATCCGCCAGCTGCCGATGTACGCAGTTGTTTCAATCAACCCGATGCGTTGCAAGAACAACATCACCAAAGGCAGTTGGAACGCCAGGCCGAACCCGAGCGGCAACAGCAACACAAAGTTGATGTAGTGAGTCAGCCGCGGTTCCATTTCGACATCCATGCTGCCGTTGAATTCCAACAAGAAGTTCAGCACGTAATGCAGCACCAAGAAGAACGCCAGCACCACACCGCTGACGAACAGCGTCACGCTGACAGGCAAATAGATGTAGACGTATTTGCGTTCGTGCCGGTGCAGGCCAGCGGCAATGAATTGCCACAAGAAGTAGAATACGGCCGGCGACGAAACGACTGCGCCGACGATCAGACCAGCCTTTACCCAGATCATGAACGACTCCTCAACCTTCAGAGTCGTCAATCCTGCGGTGTCGCGGATCAGCTGGACCTTGGGAACGAGTTGGTCTGGGCTGGGCAGTGCCAAAAGGATCGCGGCCAAGTCGCTTTTGCTGACCGTGGTACCGTCGGCAACGGCAACAGGCTGAACCGTGGGCGGGTCCTTGCTTTCGTCTTTGGCGACTTGCCCGGTGGTGTCAGCGGCCGGCTTGCTGGTGTTCGTTTTTGATGAAGGTTGAGCTTGAAACTCACTTGGGATTTCATAGACGACCTGCCACTTCAGAGATTGCTCGATCATCTTCGGTAACAACGCCTGGACTTTCGGGTCGGTTTGATCGGCGTACCCCAGCATCGCCAAATTCTTCTTGGCATTGAAATCCAGAATCGCTTCTTTGAGCGGTTCGGAGACATAGCGTACGACCTTGTTCGCCACCGTCAGGCCGATACCGAGGCCCACTGCCAACGACAAGATTGCCCGGATCAAACAATAGCGCAGTTCTTCGAGGTGTTCCCCAAACGTCATCGACGAGTTTTCGAACAGGTCGTCCTGAGCACAACCAGATTTATTCGAGAGGTTCGGTGAATGTTTGGCAGCGGAGTCCATGGCAATTCAACCTGAGTGTAGAAAATCGATGCGGTGGGGGGAGCGAATACGGTGCGGAATCGAAACGGTAGCAACAGGGCGAGGGCGGCACGCCTGACCAAAACGCTCTGCAAGCCGAGGGCTTCGATGCGACAGGGTGACGGAGTTTTGACTGCCAGATAGAATGCCGCGTAGGAGGGGTATCGCGGTAGCTGGCAGCCTAAGCAGACGTCTGTAAAAGAGCAGACGCTCCGAGAGCACGACTGGCGTCCGGTGTTCGCAAAGACCCGGTCGTGAGGATCGCTTGTCCTACATTAAAACCAATCCTCTGCTGGTTTGTCACCAGTGAATGTAATTTTTCCAGGCCATTCCCAGATTTTCAGACATGATAAACGCACCTGGCTACCCGCTGAAATTTCGCCCGTTGATCAAGCAAACCATCTGGGGCGGGTCAAAGCTCGGCACAATGCTCGGAAAGCCGATCGAGGACGCGGGTGACTACGCCGAAAGCTGGGAGTTGGTCGATCATGGCAAAGACCAAAGTATCGTCGAGAATGGGAAATTAACCGGCAAGTCATTGGCGGAGCTCATCGAGGCTGACCCTGCTTGGTTGCTAGGACCGTCATCACTTGAAAAATCGAATGGCGAACCGCATTTCCCGCTGCTCCTGAAATACCTCGATTGCAATCGTGTTCTTTCGGTTCAGGTTCATCCGGATGATGCCTATGGGGCGACAATGCCTGTTCCCGACCTTGGCAAAACCGAGGCTTGGTATGTGGTTGACGCAGAACCTGGGGCGCTGATTTACGCTGGACTGAAAACGGGAGTCGACAAAATCAAGCTTGCCGAAGCCGTTGCTACGGGTGAAACCGAGAAGGTATTGCACTCGTTCAGCCCCTCACCTGGTGATTGCGTTTTCATCCCCGCCGGAACCGTCCATGCACTCGGCGCAGGATTGGTGATCGCGGAAATCCAACAGTCCAGTGACACGACGTTCCGATTGTTTGATTGGAACCGCGTCGGTGCTGACGGCAACCCAAGGCCGCTGCATATCGAGCAATCCCTCGAAGTCACCGACTATGAAAGCGGACCAGTACCGGCACGCAAAAGTCACAAAGACCAAAGCGGTTGGCAAACACTGGTCCAATGCGACAAATTCACGTTGGATGCGATGGAACGTGGCAGTGACCGTGTTGGCGGTGACAATCGCTTTCATATCCTGACGGTGCCACGAGGGTCGGCCAAATTGGTTTGCGACGGCGAAACCACCGTGCTGTCGCGAGGCGAATCAATTTTGTTGCCAGCGGCGATCAGCGAATGCGAGATCAGCGTTGAAGCCAACTCGACCGTGCTGCACGCTGAGCCGCCTCAAGAATAATGTGCCGGCGGGCAACAGGTTCGCCAAACGAAAAACGCCCAAGTGAATTTGCACTTGGGCGTTTTCATTTTCTGCGGATGGAAAAGATGCCTTAGTCCAATTGGTTCGTGATGATGAACTCTTGGTTGGGCATTTCGCTCTTCACGCCGTTCGGAGTAAGGACCGCTTGGTACACAAGGTAATCAACTGATTCGTTGAAACTGCGGACAGAACCGTCAGCCATGCATGTGTTGACCAAACCTGGGTGCAGCGATGAAGGCCGAGCAAGGTCGCGGCAGCTGGTCGGGTTCATCTCGACAACATCGATACGGTCAGCAGCGTTGTTTGTCGCACCACCGTTAATTTTGTGGACTGGTGCGACATCGGGATAGTTGCCCGAGCCGTCAGGCAGCTGCATCGTGCGATCTTCAAGGTGCCATACCATACCGGTTGTGAACTTGCCGCGGAGGAGCGATTGGAATTTGCTAGGTGTGTCACTAGCGGCGTCGCTCCAAACAAGGTTACCGGTCGAAGTGTCAACGTTTTGCAAGTCAGCGGCGGTTAGGTAACCCGCTTTGAACCAGGCTTCGGACTGAACGTTTTCGCCGAACATTGCGGTTCCCGATTTACCGTCGCGAATGTCGTCGAGTGTCATCTTGGCCCCGGATGTAAATCCACCCAGCAATCCAGTGAACTCGCCCAATTTGAACAGGCCGTTGTTGTCATCTTCCGCACGAGCGAAAACGGCCGCTGCACCGCTAGTCGAATAGTTATCGATTGCCTGCGAGATGAACGTGTAAGGGGTTTTGTTTTTTCCGTTGACGTAACCATTGTCCACGGATCCGGTATTCATCACGTACGTGTTCCAGCCACGGATACCTTTCTCAACCGTGCTACTTGGGCATCGCAACACGCTTAGCGTCGGAGTCGAGATCTCGTTGAAGTTCCCGTCTGAATCAAGGATCGGATACTTCGCCATTTGCCAGCGATCGGCAAGCGGCTGGTTGTCGAGATAGGAGAGCAATGGAACTGCGTATCCGCCGATCTTGGCGTGACCTGGAACATCCCGTTGATCTGGATCCGCGGGGTCAAAGAACCCCGATGCGTTGTTCAAATTGAACACACCGTACGACGTCGCGTAGGCGGGCAGCCGTTTCTTGTCGCTGTGAAAATTGTGGACGGCCAAGCCAAGTTGCCGGAGATTGTTTTGGCAACTGGCGTTTCGCATTGCTTCGCGAGCTGCTTGCACCGCCGGCAGCAACAGCCCGACGAGGATCCCGATGATCGCGATGACGACCAATAGCTCGACCAAGGTAAAACCAAGTCTTTGACGTTTCATTTGCTCGCACTCCGGACAAAAAGAAGAGAAGAGACCGCAACCTGATCTTCAGGTCGTTCATGCGCGAACGGGTCGTCACATTGGCACCTAGTTCATTCAATCGGCATCCGCTAGCCGTGGTGAGCCGCATTATCGCCGTTAATCGCTGATCTTGCAAACAATAAATCCGACCCGGCGAAAACCCTCACAAAGAGGGGCCCCTTTGGCAATTTGGCGGAAAATGCGAAGCTGTATCAATCACGAAAAGGTCACCTGACCTTCATCGGGCCTGAGAGTGATTATTCTAGTCCGCTCACCAGCCCGCCGATTCGCTACTCTTCCTTGGGACACGCCTGCCGAGTGTCACTGCTCTATTTCGATTTCAACCGTACTACGCCGCTCGCACCTTCGGTGCTCGAGGCGATGCAGCCGTATTGGTCGACGCACTATTTATTGCCGGGCCAGCAGCACGCCCACGCGCATGCGGTCAGCGAAGCCTTGGAAAACGCACGCGAATCGGTCGCGTCGATGGCGGGATGTGAATCATTCGAAGTCGTGTTCACCAGTGGCGGCACCGAATCCAACAATCTCGCCATCCTCGGGGCCCTAGGCACAACACGCCCCGGACATGTCCTAGTCAGCGAGATTGAACACGAGTCCGTCCTCGGGCCGATCCGCGGTTTAGCTCACCGCGACCCACGTTGGCAGATCGAGCGAATTCCTTGTCGGCCTTGCGGGACGATCGATCCCCTGGCCGTCGAATCACTGCTTCGCGAAGACACGCGTTTGGTTTGCGTTCAAGGTGCCAATGCGATCTTGGGGACGATCCAGCCCGTCCGCGAGATCGCTGATCGCTGTCACAACCAAGGCATCCCGTTGCACTGTGACGCAACGCAAATGTTTGGCAAAGTCGCGGTTGATGTAAAAGGACTCCGTGCGGACACGGTCACGATCAGCGGGCATAAGTTTTACGGCCCTAAAGGATCGGGTGCGGTTTACATCCGCCGCGGTCTGAAACTGGACCCGATCACCTTCGGCGAACCGCGTGAGATGGGATTGCGTCCCGGCGCCGAAAACGTCCCGGCATGTATCGGACTTGGCGCGGCCTCGAGTCTCGCCGAACGATTCTGTACCAGCGGTACCGAGTCATTGTCGGATCTTCGCGACCAACTGATTCAACGACTTTACGAGCAGATGAGCGACCCGCCCATCGTGCTTTGCGAACACTCCGAACGGTTGCCCAATACGATCGCGATGGAATTGCCAGGCGATGTCCGCACCCTGACCGATTCGGCCCGAGAGCTTGCCATCGCGTATGCCCAAACGAGTTCGCCGCCAGACGAGTTCACACGCAGCCTGCGAGCGATCGGACGCAGTGATGCCCAAATCGCCCGAACCATCCGCCTGTCGATCGGGTGGACCACCAGCAGCGAACAAATCGACCGGGCGGCCGACTTGATCGCAATGGCATACGAACGCTAGCGAACCTCGCCAAGCACTGGCGTTCTACTTGGAATCGCCAGGAACATAGTTGACTTGGTCAATATTGACGTCGTCGATGATGACGGGTTTGATCTGCGTTTGATCAAACTCGATCAATGCCGGCTCGCCGATCATCATCCGGTTGTAGCTTGGCGGTTGCGGCTGTTGACGCAGCGGGATGCAGCAATTCGTGCAGTTCCCACTCGGTAACCCATCGACCGTCGTTCCCGACAGCCCCATCAGGTATTGCGGATCGAGTTCTTCTTGATCGATCCACATTCCGTCTGGAGTGATCTCCATCGTGCCAAGGTCGAACTGCAAGTTGCGACGCAGAACTTCATAGTTGACGTACACGTTCAACAGCGTGTTCTGTGCATTCAGCAAGGCGGTCAACGCGGTGATCGTATCTCGAGCGGCGGTCGGCCCGCTGCTCAGTCCTCGGGCGTCGCGTAGCTCCCGAATGTCTTCGTTCAATTCGATCTGGCTGGTCGCGATACGCACACTCTGGCGTCCGTACTCAAACGTGATGCGGTTCGCTTGCAGCTGGCGAATCTGGTTTCGCAACAAACGCCAAATTCCGTCTTCGTACTGATAGTAACTACGTTTAGCTTGTTCGAACGAGATCAACGCTTGTCGATAGGTGTTGCGTTCTTGCAAACGTGTGATCGGCGCGTCCCACCGCAAGCCCATCTGCAGTGTCGTGTTGTCATTGTTGAACGTCCAAGGGCTGTTACCATCGCCACCGATCCCGCCGGAGACGGTCAGGTCCAGACCGCTTTCCAATGCGTCGGCGTTGAACTCGATCAGACGCCATTGGTCGACCAGTGCGGCTCGACTGTTCGCCCAGTCACGGCGATTGCGACGAGCGATCTCGAACGCCTCGGTAGGCTCAATATCAACCACCGGCAGCAACGCGCTTTCGGTCCGTGCACGAGCTTGGTAGAGCTGCAGTTGCAACACATCGTCACCAAGTTGCAGCATCATGTCTTGGATTTCCAAGATCACGTCTTCACGCAACTTATCAGCCAGCTCTTTGCCCTGGGCTTGATTGGCATTCGTCGCCAACATGTTTTCCAAGCGGGCTTCGATCACGTCAACTTTCTTTAGGTACTCGCTGTACCGCACAAGCAAGGTATCGAGATCTTCGTTAAGTTCAGCTTGCAGTGTTCGCAGCGGTTCGACATCGAACAATGATTCGTCGATGCTGTCGACATTCAAAAGCGTGCAGATCTTTTCACGCTCTGTCTCGTACAGCTTTAGCAACTGCTCGTTCTGCTGAAGTCGTTTGGGAACCGCTTCGGCGAGCAACGCGATGTCGGCACGAACACGTTCGGCGTCTTCGGTTTGCAACTGATTCAGGAAGTCTTTCAGCGGCCCCAGTTCGCTATGGATTTTCTCCAAAGCAGAACCAATGCTGTCCGACCAAGACATCGTCGATACGGGCAAGCCGGTATCAGGATCGATTTCTTGGCGAGTTTCTTCCAAGATCGCAATGTTCTGGACACCGATGTTGCGACGGATTTCGACAAGCTCTGTTCGACGTGAACGCAGGTCGGTATCGATCAATTCGAAACGTTGCAGGTACTGATCTTCAAGTCGGGCACAGATATACGGTGGCAACCCGAGGTCTGTCAGGAACGAGTCAATTGACGCTTGGAAATCTCGCTGATCGCCAACGAGAACTGTTTGCCGCTGCAACAATTCACTGCGTTGCTGAGCCACTTGCAATCGTTGGCTGACAATTTCTTGCGGGTCGTCGGGGATCGTGGTCAGCAATTCAACCAACGTGTTTTCCAAGACCAACAGCGTTTCGGAAAGCCGTGCGATGTTTTCCTGTTGGTTGCGAATTTGAACCTGCGATTGCAGCAACCCCAAGAATCCGCCTGCTTGGGCACCAGCGAATCCGCCGCCGCTAACGCCGCCGCCGCCGCCCAGTCCACCAAAGCCGCTACCGACACCGCTAAATCCTTGCAGACCGACACCGAAGACACCGCCACTTCGTGACACAGTACTCTCGGTGTTTCGCCCGATGGTGATGTTCAAGTAAAAGCTGCGACGATAACGTTCAAATGCGCGAACGTTGGCAAGCAACCGACGTTCCGACAACGTCAATCGCTCCATCACGACGTCGCGACCGGCATTCCGCAAGAACGGCTGGACGAACGAAAAATTCAGCAGCGACGATGCCGATTGTGAATTCGGCCCATCGAGTGTCCAAACGATCTCGTTTGCCAATCCGACGACCAGTTCACTGCCCGTCGCGAATGCCCGGTTCATCGTTACACCACGGTCGAGACCGATCGCCGAGGCCCCCGAACCCGCGGCAGCAAAGCTTGCCCCGGAGTTGGCAAAGAACTGTGTGTCGAAGCGAAAACGCTCGCTGCTGACGTCAAGTGCCGACAGATAGAGCTGTTCGAGCTGCTGTTGATAGTCGGGCGAATGCAACAAAGCCAACTGCACGGCGGTGTCGTTGTTGAGCACCAAAACGCCGTCTTCATCCAGCGGCAAGAACTGCCACCAGTCGGGGCTTTCCGCCGCATTAGTCACGCCAGCGGCTTCCCACATCGGGTAACCACGTCGCCCATCGACGCATTGCATGTAGCGGTTCGACGCCGGGTCATCGAGCGGCATCGGTTGAAAGTCCAAGTCGAATGGGTTGAACATCCGACTACGACGATCGGCGTAGACGTTAAAGTCTGCGGTGGGACGACGGGCCAGGTGCGAGGATTTCTCCTGGAGCAGACAACTGACCTCTTGGTCGGCCTGTTTACGATAGTACTGCCGATGACAGCCTGGCACCGAAAACAGCGACACCGCAGCAGTGGAGACTCCGGCCAAACAGGCCAACAGCCGGTTTCGTTTACTCATACGAGTTCGACTTCCCTTTCTACTCATCTGTGTCACGCCTTCTGGAACCCATCGATTCAATGCTGACGATGCAGCGAATTGCAATCATTGCCAAAACCGCTGCTTACGATTCGAACCATCCAGCCCTCATTGCCGGAATGACTCAACCATCGAATCGGACCGGCCCCTTTGTCACCATCAGCACCGTTGGCACATCCGCGACTGAAAGCGACCCCGCACGGACGGGTTGTTCAGGCTGTGACGATTATTCGACTTCGCACAAACTCTCCGAAGATTCAGGGCGTCGATTCGGTGCTGGGATGGGGGGAAAGGCCGCGAATTTCCGCATCGACGAAGCAATCAACAATTGAACAGTGGCCAGGAGCGAGACTTCGAAGGCTCATTTTCCCGTTAAAGCCACTTGAACTTCAGCGGCTCGAAAGAGGGGCATCCGACAGGTAGACGGCCTTAAAACCGGCCCCAAAACCCTCAGAATTACCCCTCAACGAGATCGGATCGTTGTTTCGGGCGGCTGTTCCGAGCCGAATACCTAGAAAAGCTTGACGGTCTATCTTGCCCAACTTAGTATCCATCGGTCTAAATCCTGCAACTTTTCCGATCCAACTCCGCCGCTCAGGCCCGTCAGCACTCGCAATCGGTGATCTTTGATCGCCTTCCCTCCCCCGGGTCACTCGTCCGGCAACGCCACAATCCAAAATGAAATTTGTACTCCTGGCAGTCTTGTTGGCGATCCTGATCGCTTTCATCGTGATGGTCGTCAAGGCCGCAAAGAACTGGCGTTGGTACCACATTACCGCGGCCGTGATCACGATGTTGCTGGCGATTCTGTTTCTCTTCCCGACCGCCGCTTCGCTGAAAAGCCGTCAAGCTTGGCACAAGATCAAAGAGGAATTGGAAGTCCGGTTGGCGCAGGTCAAAGCTGAATACCAATCGCTGCAGTACGGCGACCCGACCGATCCGTCAGCGCCTCCCGGGGTCAAAGCGGTATCACTCGAGCTGTCCAAAATCGGAACCGAAGCCGGGCGTCGCTGGCGCAGTTTGCAGATGGCTGGCAACGACGGCAACGGACAAATCATGCTCCGTTCGACCGGCAATGCCGCTGTTCCTGAGATCCCCGGTGTGACACCGGACGCCGATGCCGCCGCGGCGGCAAATAATGCCGGCCCACTGGTTCCCGTCGGACTTGTCGTTTACGCCTTCGCCGAAGGCAGTTTTCCTAACTTGGAACAAACGGTCCCGATTGCGTACCTGGGCGAGTTCAAAGTCACCGCCAGCACCAACGAAGCCGTCACCGTCACCCCAACGTTTGAGCTGGAAGCGAACCAGGTTAACTTGATCTCTAGTGGCCAAGCCCGAATCTGGTCTCTTTACGAAATGCTTCCTTTGGACGGCCATGCACCGTTTATCGCCGAAGGCAGCCGCCCGTCAGACGACAACTCTCTTGGCCGCGTCGATGATGACTTGGTCAACATGCTGTTCAAGAATTCCAAGCCAGAGACTCGCGACGCTTACCTCCGTGACGGGACACGCGAAGCACCTGAAGACCCCGCCGCACGCTGGGTAAAGATCAAGTTCGAAAAGAAGTACGAAATCGACGTTGACAGTGAAGAACAGCGCGGTGCACTCGAAGGCGGTTTCTTCGACAACACCGGCCGCGCGGTCGACAGTCGCTTGCAACGGTCGGACAACGGCAAAGTCGCATTCGCCGTTGGTGACACAATCATTGTCAAAGAAGAAGCCGCCCGCCAATTGATCAACCAAGAACAAGTCGCTTCGTTGGTTGACACCTATTACTTGCGTCCGCTGAACGACTACCGCTACATCCTGCGAAAGATCCGTTTGCAGATCCGCGAGATGGACGTCCGCATCACCGAAATGCAGTACCAGGAAAAAATCCTCAACACAGCGATCGCGGCAACAGTCGACATGCTCGCCAAGCGTCAGGACGAAAAGCTGAAACTTGAACAAGACGTCGCCCAGTACCAAGTCGAAAACGCCGCGATTCAGCAGTACTACGGCCAGATCCGTGAAGAGCTACGAGAGGTCAAAGAAGCCTCCTCGGCGCTCTTCAAGGATAACTACCGCATGATGCTTCAGATCAAGCAACTTGCAGCAGACGCAAACCTGACCAAGACCTAATCAGCACTGCTATTTACCGCTGGCTCGGAACGGGCGATCGATCCCGTCCACGACGGCACTGAGGTACAGCCCCGAGCCCGTTGCCGCTGCTGCTGTTTGAGGAGTCAAGTTTTCGCGGACTTCTCGCATCACATCCCGCCGCGAAATCTGTCCGATCAACCTGCCGTGGTCGTCGAGCACTGGCAACCGACGACACGCCGCGTCCAAGAACGTCTGAGCGATCGTTAGCAAGTCGGTCTCCGGACGAATCGTCGGCGGATTCTCATCGACGAATGCCATCAGCCCGTTGATCGGCATTTGGTCATAGGCGACGTCTACAACGAAGCGGATACAGGACTTTTCAGAGAAGATCCCCAGGAACCGTTTATCTTCATCAACCACCGGGGCCCCGCTGATCCGATGGTGCAACAAAACGTCCAACGCTTCGAGCACGTCCATCTCCGGGGACAGTGTCTTCAAATTCGAAACCATCATGTCGCGTGCGCATGTATGAGGCATCATCGCAATCGCTCCTAATTCAGAGTAGAGAAAAGATCACAGATCGAACGCTTCTGTTTTTTCTCGCTCGTAACCGTCCGTCAAGAAAAATTGCCGTACTTCGGATGGCGTCAGTTCGACGGGCAACGGCCAGTAACTTGACTTTTTTAAACCCCTGATTTTGGCAAAGCACGGCGTTTCCAAGCGAAACCCAACGGTTTTGCGAGCGGAAAACCGACGGGTGTTACCGCCACACCGCCCTTTCCACGTCATGTGATACTTTTCACAATACTCGTGATTCTTTTCACAATCGCTGGAGTTTTGACAGATGAAAGGCCAATGGGTCGAAATCGAATTTGACTGCTTGCCACTGCGAAGTGTCTCGCGATTTGACATCCCTCTCGACGCGTCACCCAAGTACGAAGCGTTTGTCCGACGCGTCAAAGCAGCGATGGACAAGCACGGTTCGCACAACACGTACTTCCTCCACCGTGGCACCTGTGTGTTCCGCTTGACCAATGCCGAAAGCCGCGGGGAAATCGCCTTCAAGTTCGAAGGCACGGCGCTGACCGGCAGCAAAGACGAAAAGACCCGCAGCGTTGATCTGACGGTCGAGTTGCTACGCGAAACATGCGGCTGGCTTTCTCAGCCCATCGTCGATTTTTTTGCCGAGTCCGTCCAGCACGCGATCCTGGTTGAGTTCGATCGCTACATCGCGGCGGGCGACCTGACCAAAACGCACGAGCGGATGGAAAAACTGAATGCCGAAAACGAAGCCGGCGACGGCTTTGTCGGAATGTATTTGTAACGCAAGTTTGCCTACTGCAGCACCAAAGCACCGCGGGCGAGTTTGACGAAGCCGCGTCCCGAAGGATCGTCCATATCGATCCCGGCGTAGTTCTTCGGCGGACGCTCGGTGGTGCCAGGTTTCTTCTGCGGACGCAGCGGAATGTAAGCACGGCGCCCATCGACAATACGCACCGGGTACTTCGAACGCTTGGCCAATAGCTCGATGCGGCGTTTGTCCGAATAGTGCAGCACCAAGAACCGGGCGTCGCTGGTGATCGAACCGATCTGCCAGGCGGCCGCGTCGAGCCGCAGTTCGGCCAGTTCCAGCATTCGCTCGGCAGCCGATGGCAGCGGTCCAAAACGATCGAGCAACTCTTCGCGAATCGCGTTGATCTCGTTCGCGTCTTTAAGCTTCGCGATTCGCCGGTACAGGTCGATCTTGTGCCGAAGGTCCGGCACGTAGTCGGGATCCAAGTACGCTTCGACCGGCAGGTCGATGTCGACATCGGCCGATAGCTCCGGCGGCAGATTCTGAACTTGGCGGACAGCATCTTCGAGCAGGTGACAGTACATCTCGTATCCGACTGCCGCGATGTGGCCGCTCTGCTGGCTGCCCAGCAAGTTGCCCGCGCCACGGATCTCCAAGTCACGCATCGAGATCGCGAAGCCGGCGCCCATTTGGCTGAACTCTTCGATCGCGCGAAGACGCTTGGTCGCTTCGGGCGAGAGGTGCTTGTGTGGCGAAACGAGCAAGTAGCAGAACGCTTGGTGCTTGTAGCGACCGACACGACCGCGCAACTGGTGCAAATCGCTGAGCCCATAGTGATCGGCGTCGTCGACAAAAATCGTGTTGGCGTTGGGGATGTCCAAGCCACTTTCGATGATTGTCGTCGCGAGCAGAAGATCGTATTTGTGATCGATAAAGTCGACCATCACTTGTTCGAGTGCACCTTCGGGCATTTGCCCGTGGCCGATCACGATCCGCAGTTCCGGTGCGATGCCACGCAGTCGTTCGACGATCGCTTCCATGTCACCGATGCGATTGTGAACCATGTAGATCTGACCGCCGCGGTTCAATTCACGAACGATCGCGGTACGGATCAGTTTGTCGTCCCAGCGTGACACCACCGTTTCCACACTGCGGCGTTCGGCGGGTGGCGTTTCCAAGTTGCTGATGTCGCGGACGCCAACGAGTGCCATGTGCAGCGTTCGCGGAATCGGCGTTGCCGAAAGCGTCAGCACGTCGACATTGGTGTGCTTGTTTTTCAGTTTCTCTTTGACCGCCACACCGAAACGTTGCTCTTCGTCGATGACGACCAAGCCAAGCTGTTGAAAGTCAACGTCTTTGCCAGCGATGCGGTGTGTCCCGACGACAATGTCGACTTTGCCGCTTTTCAGATCCTTGATCGTTTGCCGTTGATCGGCGGCCGTTGAAAAGCGACTAAGTTTTTCGATGCGAACCGGAAATTCTGCCATCCGGTTTTTGAAGTTATGGTAGTGCTGTTCGGCAAGTACGGTGGTCGGGACCAAGACGGCGACTTGATAACCACTCGTTACCGCTTTGAAGGCCGCCCGCATCGCGACCTCCGTTTTTCCGAATCCGACGTCACCGCAGATCAAACGGTCCATCACCTTGTTCGCTTCCATGTCGTCTTTGACGGCCGCGATTGCCGTCACTTGGTCCGGCGTTTCCTGATACGGAAAACTCGCGTCGAACTGTTGTTGCCAGATGTGATCGTGGTCAAAAACGATCCCTTGTCGGCTGGTCCGTTTGGCTTGCAGTTCCAACAGCTCTGACGCCATGTCGGTGACGGCGCTCTCGGCTGCCTTTTTTTGGCGAGCCCAAGCCTGTCCGCCGACCTTGGCAAGTTTCGGTTGGCCCTTCGTCCCGCCGACATAACGCTGGATCAATCCGATCCGCGAGGCCGGGACATAAATCTTTGAACCGCCGTCGTACTCCAACACCAAGTGTTCGATGTGCTGGCCGTTCTTTTCCAGATGGTCCAGCCCCAGGTACAGCCCGATCCCGTGGGACAGGTGCACGACCAAGTCACCCGGTTCGAGCTGCATCGAAGCGGTGATCGGCTTGCCCTGCGCCCGCGTCTTTCCGCGACGGACGGGGCTGCGATGAAACAGCTCTGCACCGGTCAGCACCAACACCTTGCTGGATGTCAGTCGAAAGCCGCCACTGATCTGGGCGACCGCCGGCTTCAAATGTCCTTGGCGGGCGGCCTTGGTGTCTTGCAACAGCTCCATCAATCGCTGCGCGTCGGCCGGGGTGTCACCAACCAGCAAGATCTCATGATCGTCGGCGACGGTATCGATACGCGATTGGGTTTCGTCCAAGGCCAGCGCGAACCCGTCTGCACTGGTGGATCGCAAGTCGAGGTTTTTCTCGCCACCTTCGTTTAGCGTCGTTGCCGTGACGATCCGCAGGTGCCCCATCGACGCGAGGAGTGACTCGAAATCGGTAAAACCGCTCTGGTCGTCCAAACGATTGAGCAGCGACTGTGCAGACAGCTTGCAGTCGTGCGGGTCGACCAGGATCACCAACGTGTCTTCGGGAAGGTAGTCGCTGATCGGTCCGAGCTGGATGCTTGAATCGAACGCGGTTTCGGCATCGTCGCTGATGTCGTGGACACCGACCGCAGAGATCTCGATCGACTGCACCTGTCCGACGCTTCGCTGGCTGCCCAAATCGAAGTGGCGGATCGATTCGATTTCGTCGCCAAACCATTCGATCCGGATCGGGCTGGAATGATCGACCGAATAGACATCGATCAGGCCGCCACGCATCGCGAACTCGCCAGGCAACTGCACAGCGGTCGTCGACACAAATCCGCTCTGCTGAAGCCAGTCGGCGACTTCTTCCATCGGCACTTCGACGCCGACTTTGAATTCACGCGTCGACGAATCCAATTGAGTCGGTGTCGGAACCAGCTGCAACGCACCCCCGATGTACGCCGTCACCAACATCGGGTGAACGTCGTCTGGCCGCCGGGCTCGCAGACGCTGGAGCACTTGCAATCGTTCGGCCAATTCCGGATCGGCCAAGGAGTGTGGTCCGCCCCGGCCGACGCTCAGCGGCAACGGAAACGATTGCTCGACGCCAAAGGCGATCGCGTCGCCGGAAACGATGTCCGCATCGGCTGCTTGGGGCAACAGCATCAGAATGTTCTGGGACGTCCGGGCCGCCGCCGCACCAAGCACCGCGCGGAGTGCCCCCCAAACGCCGCTGAACGCGAGTCGTTCCCCCGGTTTCGCTTGCCCGAGTGCCGCGCTGAGCCCGCAATCGTTGTCCAGCAATTCAACGATTTCTTGAAGGCGTTCGGTATGGAGCGGTGTGGCGACAGACACGGGCAAAACCGGCATGCGTGGACGAAAAAACGAGTGCTGTTGATCGTAGCGGCAAAGAAAGTCGTCGCCCACCGTGCCAGTTAGCAGAGTGCCGCCAACAGGGTTCACAAGCCCCGCCCCAGCGGCGACAATGGCCCGCCTTCCCACCACCCATTGTGCGATCCCACCGTCGTCGGAAGTGGAATCGCATTCGCCAACCTCTTTTTCATCGCCAGAGTGAAACAGCATGAGCATCGGAATCGGAATCGTCGGTTGTGGCATGATCGCCAACTTTCATGCCCGTGCGATTAAGGACGCCAAAGGGGCTCATTTAGTCGGCGCCACCGCACGACGTCCTGACCAGGTCGAAGCCTTTGCCGCCGAGCACGGTTGCCGCAGTTTCGCGACGTTGGAAGAGATGCTGGCTGACGATTCGATCGGTGCCATTTCGGTCTGCACCCCCAGCGGCTTGCACATGGACCCGGCGATCGCGGCCGCCAAGGCTGGCAAACATGTGATCGTGGAAAAGCCACTGGAGATCACGACCGAACGCTGTGACGCAATCATCAAAGCGTGCGAAGAAAATGGCGTCCGTCTGACCGTGACGTTCCAAAGCCGGTTTCATCAGTCCAGTCAATTGATGAAACGCGCCGTCGACGAAGGCCGCTTTGGCAAAATCACGATGGGCGACGCCTATGTGAAGTGGTACCGCAGCCAAGAGTACTACGACAGCGGTGCGTGGCGTGGAACCTGGAAACTTGATGGCGGTGGGGCGTTGATGAACCAAGCGATTCACAGCGTCGACTTGCTGCTGTGGTTGATGGGCCCGGTAGAGCAAATCAGCGCGATGACCAGCACGATGACTCACGAACGCATCGAAGTCGAAGATGTCGCTGTCGCAACGCTGAAATTCAAGAACGGCGCATTGGGCGTGATCGAAGCCACCACGACCGCTTATCCGGGGGCACTCAAACGCATCGAGATCAGCGGCAGCGAAGGCAGCGCGATCTTGGAAGAAGAAGACATCAAATTCTGGAAGTTCGCGAACGAGACCGAACAAGACGCCAAGATCCGCGACGAGATGGCTGGTAAAACGGAAACCGGTGGCGGTGCCGCCGACCCGGCCGCGATCGGCCACCACGGTCACACGATGTTGTTCGAAGAAGCGATCAGCGCGATCAATGAAAACCGACCTTCGATTTTGGACGGACAAGAAGGCCGCCGCAGCGTCGAAGTAATTTGCGGTGTCTATGAAAGCGCCAAGACGGGCAAGATCGTCACGCTTGGCTAGTCATCACGACTAGTTATCAGTCGTCGCCTTCCGTTGCCAATACCGGCGGGCGGCGCGAACAAACGGTGCTTCCTTGGCGACATCATCCGGTCGCGTTGACATCAAGTGCTGTTCATAGTCGGACAGCCACTCGCGAAAAAATTCGAGCGCGGTGTTGCTAACGCGACGTTGGCCATCAAATTCGATCCACCACGGTGCCGTGACCGCAGCACGATAGTGGCCTTCGTATTGTGTCATCACGCGGATGATCACCCAGCCACTTTCTTTCGCGTCGATCGGTGGGATCTTGCCGCCGGCCTTGGCGAATTCGTCCAAGCGGGCACTGTAGTGAACTCGATCGTTATGAATGACTTCCAAGTAGTCGACGGGATCTCGCACGGTCAGATTCAGTTCTGGCTGCAGCCGCAAGACCTCGCCAGTTCTGCCTTCGAAAACGTGCCCGCAAAGCCGGCCTGCCAACAGCGGTCGTAGCAACGGCCCGTTCGTCGCCACGCTGCAGCCATTCCAAACCTGTTCCCACCAGCGGTCGGCGGTGCCGGGGACGTGTGGTTGATCGAGTTCCGAATCGTACGACGCGGGCTTTGCGTCGGCGACATACAAACGGTTGTATCCGACCGGGGTTGCGGCAGACTCATCGCCACCGCCAGCCAAAGGCACAATGTCGATCCCGGCATCCAGCATCTGACGATAAACGCGTTCGGCATATCGCCCCACCTGCGTCGGATCACGCAATCGAAACGCTTCTTCGCCGCGACCGTCGCTGACTTGATAGATCGTTTTATCCAGCCGCAACCAGTCGCCAAACAGAAACACGCCATCGACGCGTTGACTGGCCAACCAAATCGGTAGTTCCCACGCAAATGGGTTTTCGATCGCGATCTTTGGCGAGTTGTCCGTGTCACTCGTCGTTGCGGCGACTAACGCTTCGGAGGATGACCCGCAGGCTTCGATCGATTGCTTTAAAGTGTCGTCAACGTGATAGAACATCAGACCTTGATTCACGGCAACATCACTGCGAATCCAGCTCGGGTCATTGTCGATCATGTCATCGGCGTCGCGATGTGGAATCGGCTTCGAGGGAACATCGTCCAGCACTGCCGCGACGTGCAGGTCTTCGGATGCCATCCGAAGCGGCAAACTTTGCGAGCTTGGCACGACACAGCAGTCACCCGACAGCCAGCCTTCGTTTCGCATGTCGACCATTCGTGGCAGCTTGACCGTCTTTTCGTCCAAGCTAGTTTTTTCAAGCGTAAAGTTCCCTCCCACGAGGCGGTATTCGGGGCCGCGTACGATTTGAAAACGGTAGGAACTGTCGGGCAGTTCCAGCACAACGCTGCGGTCAACGACGACACCGATCCCTGCGGAAACGGTCTGTCGAATTGGCATTGGGCGATCTTTTTTTCCGGGGTCGGTTCGAAAAAATTCGACACGCGAGATCACCGGTTCTTGCGTCGATTCGTCTTCCAGATGCAGCGTCAGCGAACCGCCGACTGCCCAGACGTTTGCAGCCAAAACGCTGACCGTGAAAAAGCCCAGCAACACACGAAATGCTGCCGAATGAGTTCCGCCGATCGGATGAAAAAGTTCGTACTGGCGCAAAGATTGCATTTTGTCGATAGGTTCTGTTTGTCCTGCCAAGATTGTCTCCATTGCAGTATAAAGGCGGGCTTCACCGAGACCGACTTCCATTCAACCGCATAGCGTTAATTCACCGTGTCAGAAGACCTGTACCAGACCCTGGGGGTATCCCGAAACGCGTCGAAGGACGAGATCAGAAAGGCGCACCGGAAACTCGCGTTGAAATTTCACCCCGATAAAAATCCGGGAAAAGACGCTCAGGAAAAATTTAAACGCGTCCAAGAAGCCTACGACGTACTCAGCGACGACGAAAAACGCGCCGCGTACGATCGTTATGGATCGGACTTTGAAAAGATTCGTGGTGGCGGTTATCCCGGTGCGGGGGCCGCGGGTGCAGGATTTGATGGTCTGGACCTGGATCAAATCTTTGGTCGCGGCGGTGCCGGTGGTGGAAACGGCGGCGGAGGAGGCTTCAATTTCGAAGGCGGATTCGGCGATTTCTTTGAACAGATTCTCGGCGGTGGCGGTCGTGGTGCCGGCGGCAGGGGACCCGGTGCCGGTTCTGCAACACGTCAACGCGCGCCGCAAAAGGGCGCCAACGCAAGACACGAACTGGAACTGCCACTGGAGCTTGTGGTCCGCGGTGGTGAAACCGAGTTTTATCTCAACAACGAAAAACTGGCGGTGAACATCCCGCCGGGTGTCGCCGAAGGCGCCAAGATGCGGCTTCGCGAACAAGGCAGCCCGTCACCCAACGGTGGCCCACGCGGTGACTTGATCCTGGTGATCAAAACCACGCCCCACAAGTTTTTCAAACGGCACGGCCAGAACCTGGAACTCGCATTGCCAATCACGATCACCGAAGCGGTGTTGGGCGCGAAAGTCGAAGTCCCGACGCCAACCGGTTCGTTGTCGTTGAATATTCCCGCCGGCAGCAGCAGCGGTCGCAAGCTGCGTTTGAAGGGCCAAGGGATTCAATCGGCCAGCGGCAATGCCGGTGACTTGATTGTCCAGTTGCAAATCAAAGTTCCCGAGTCCGTCGATGACACCTCTCGCGAATTGCTGGAATCGTTCGGCGAGCGCAATCCGATGTCACCGCGTGACGAGATTGAGTTCTAGCGTTGGACAATCCAGCCGGGCAAGCGAAGGCGACGCAATCGTTTCCCAAAACGAAACGCGTCATCCGTGGCGGCGATTTTCAAATCATCCTGCGTCAAGGTGCTTGCGCGGCGGACAATTGTTTGGTCGTGTTCGCCGTCGCACAATCACATCAAGCGACCAGCGCTGCGGCACATGGCAAACGCTTGGGGGTGACGATCCCTAAAAAGACCGGCAACGCGGTCGCACGCAATCGCTGGAAACGGCTGATCCGCGAATCATTCCGTACCCAACAGGACAAGGTTCCTGAAGGGTATGACTTTATCGTGCGTCCAAAGAAAGGCGCGCGTCCGACTTGGAAAACGATCCAGCGTTCGATTCCCAAGTTGACTCAGAAAGCGGTCCGGCGCCTGGGCTAAACCTGCGGCCCTCGCGATTGACTAGCACGGTGCCTTGGGAAGGCGGATCGTGAATGCGGTGCCGACACCGACGCTGCTTTCGACGCGGATTTTTCCTTTGTGTGCGTCGACGATTTCTTTGCACGCGGATAGTCCCAGTCCCGTGCCGCCTTTCCCCGAATCGTCAGGGCCGCTCTTGGTCGAAAAGAACGGTTCAAAGATTTGCGGCAAGGTTTCGGCCGGGATGCCACAGCCACTGTCACGCACCACGACTTCGACGAATGCTGGGTCGTCGCTGTTGCGAACGATCACGAACATCTGCCCGGCTTCGCCGATCGCTTGGCGAGCGTTGATCAGCAGGTTCAGCAGCACGCGTTGGATCTGATTGCCAGCTGCCATTGCTTTGACAGTGTCTTCGGCGAATTCGGTGCAGACGCTGACGCGGTACTTGTTCATTTCGCGTTCAAGCAACACCATCGTGTCTTTGACCAACGCAACCAAGTCGGTCGGTTCCATCGAATCAGACCGATTGCGTGCTTGGGCCAAGATCGTGCTCGTGATCCGTGCGGCACGTTCGGACGCTTCCAATATTTTTGACAACGCTTTGTCACGCGACGCGTCGTCACGGTTACGAATCCCCAAGCGTGCGTAGTTGATGATCGTCATCAGCACGTTGTTGAACTCGTGCGTCGCGGTGCTGGTCAATTCCCCCAACGATGCCATCGCTTGGTTTTGACGCAGCTGTGCCTTCAGTTGCCCAATCTGTTCGACGAGTTCGGCCTCGCTTGATTGGGCGGATGCCGGCGGCTTCGCTGCAGCGTGTAGACGATGTGGTGTGATGGACGCGACAGGCTGGGGAGTTGACTGGGTCATTTTTTCCGCTGGGTCTTCGGAAGACATCTCGAGTTCGCTGGGTGCTTGTTCGATTCACTTGACCTATCGTCCAGAACAACGGTGCTGCTATACCTAGCTGTTGTGCGCAGGTGCAGCTTTTCCGTGCTTCACGAGCCCACGCAACCGGAAAAGTCGTCGATCGAATTGCTAGCGAAGAATGCATGCAGCGGGTACAACCTGCGGCAATCACCGTCATCGGAACGACAAATCGAGGAACAGGATGTCATCCAACGCCTATTCGAAAGCCAACGGCAAGCCCAACGTCGCCGAACGATTGAAGCAAGCCATCCGCCGCGCCAAAGAACTAGGTTTTGATGTGCGACGAATTGTGCTTGAGGATCAACAGCCAGGCTGGTGCCAAGTCGGCGCTCGCCGGATTCTGTTTCTGGACCTTTCTGCGACCACGACGGAACAGTTGTCTCAGATCACCGAAATTTTAGATTCGTACTCCGCCGACAAGCCGGACGAATCGACTGCCGAAACAACACCGGTAGTTGCGGCGCACGCCGCGAAGCCAGCGCCGGCCGCGAAAGCAGCACCGCAGCAAGTCCCTGCACGGTCAGAAAACCCTGCCCGGTCGGCCTTCGCGGATCGCGATGAAGTGTTCGCCGAAATTGACGAACCGGAAATCATCGACGCGTCTTTGTTTGCCTAAACGTTTCAACGTCGCCCCCGCACGACCACGATGTTTCGATCTTTGTTTCAAACGGCTGGCCATTTCAG
This sequence comes from Rhodopirellula sp. MGV, assembly GCF_002251265.1. Classification (NCBI taxonomy): domain Bacteria; kingdom Pseudomonadati; phylum Planctomycetota; class Planctomycetia; order Pirellulales; family Pirellulaceae; genus Rhodopirellula; species Rhodopirellula sp. MGV. The sequence goes on from NZ_NPDI01000072.1 coordinate 84,693, forward strand.
CTCGTACCTCTTGGTCCGCTGCTTTGTGGCCATCGTGCAAGCGATGCCACTGGATATGGGGGATTCGATGTGCCGCTGCTTGGCGTTTGTTGCCTGCCGCGTGTTTCGGATTCGCCAACGCACCACCCGCGAAAATCTGTCGCAAGTTTTTCCCGATGCCAGCGAAGCCGAGCTTCGCGTTCTGGAACTGGCGATGTGGCATTCGCTGATGTTGATGATCTGCGAAATCGCTTGGGCAGGTCGGCGATTGCATCTGACCAACTGGACGCAATACGTTCGCTTTCGGAACCATCAACAAATCCTACGTGGGTGTCTGTCGCGTCGTCCGGCGGTGATGGTTTCGGGGCACTACGGCAATTTCGAAATCGGCGGGTACACCGCCGGGTTGATGGGCTGCGAAGCAACGACGATCGCGCGGCGGCTGGACAATCCGTTTTTGCACCGCTGGGTGGAGCGATTCCGCAGTGCGAAAGGCCAGCGATTGCTGGACAAGGACGGCTGTGCGAACGAAGTCGACGAACACTTGGCAAGTGGTGGCACCCTGGCGATCTTGGCCGACCAACATGCCGGTCCCAAAGGTTGTTGGGAGCGATTCCTGGGCGTGCACGCTTCATGTCACAAGGCTTTGCCATTATTCTCTTTGGGCAGCGGTGCTCCGATGATTGCCGGTGCGACGCGGCGATTGAATGGCCAACCGATGCAGTTCGAATCGGCTTGCATTGGGGTGGCCGACCCCGCCGATGATCCCGATGGACATTGCGAGTCCGTTCAGACTTTGACGCGGTGGTACAATCGACAACTTGCCTACAGCGTTGGTGAAGCGGTCGAGCAGTACTGGTGGTTGCATCGACGTTGGCGTCAACCGCCACCTCGCATTGCGAAACAGATCGCCAAACGAATTGCCAAAGCGGCTTAACACGCGGCCCGCGATTGAGGGCAAGCTTCCTTTCTCTCAAAGCGTTCCCAGCGGTGCCCAAGTCGACTTCTGCCAATAGCATTCGTATCCGCGGTGCCCGTGTCCACAACTTGAAATCGGTGGACGTCGACATCCCTCGCGACGCCATGACGGTGATCACTGGTGTTTCGGGAAGCGGCAAGAGCTCGCTTGCTTTTGATACTTTGTTCGCCGAAGGCCAGCGACAATACATCGACAGCTTGTCGGCGTACGCGCGGCAGTTTCTCGACTCGATGCCACGCCCCGACGTGGACTGGATCGACGGGCTGGCGCCGACGATGGCGATCGATCAAAAGGGCGGTTCGACGAGTGCCCGCAGTACGGTCGCGACCGTTACCGAGATCTACGATTACTTGCGATTGCTGTTCGCGCGAGTCGGCACACCGCACTGTGGTAATTGCGGCGCAAGTGTTGATCGACAATCGCCAGACGCGATTCGCGATGCGCTGCTTGCCTATCCGGAAGGCACCAAACTGATGCTGTTGTCGCCGATGGTGCGTGGCCGCAAAGGTGCCCATCGGGATGTACTGGAATCCATCCAAGTCGCCGGGCTGGTGAGGGCTCGCGTGGATGGCGAGGTCTACTTGCTCGAAGAAGTCCCCGAGTTGGCCGTTCGCAAGAATCACACCATCGAGGCGATCGTCGACCGCTTGGTGATCCGCGAAGGAGTTGAATCGCGGCTCGCCGATTCGTTGTCTTTAGCTTTGCGTTTGGGCGAAGGCTTGGTGATGACGTCAATTCAAGGCGAAGCCGACAACTGGAACGATCAGATTCACAGCACGGCGATGGCTTGTGTCGAGTGCGGTTCAAGTATCGAAGAAATCGAACCGCGTTCGTTCTCGTTCAACAGTCCTTATGGCGCATGCCCCACCTGCGATGGCTTGGGCATCGTCGACGCAAAGTCGAACCCGCGTGTGTGTCCGGATTGCAACGGTGCGCGATTGAATGCCCAGTCGCTTGGGGTGACGATCGACGGGATTTCGATCGCCGAACTTGCCGCAATGAACGCGGACGAATCCTTGGAATGGCTGGCCGGCATGGGCAAAGGCTTTTCCGCACTTCATCAAGCGGTTGCCGATCCGATCGTCACCGAGGTCAGTAAACGGCTGACATTCCTGCAGCGCGTCGGGGCAGCTTATTTAACACTCGATCGATCCGCCGACACCTTATCCGGTGGCGAGTTGCAGCGAGTTCGGTTGGCGACCAGCATTGGCAGTGGCTTGGTCGGCGTGTGTTATGTCTTGGACGAACCGTCGATCGGTTTGCATCCCGCCGATCACGATCGCTTGATCGGGTGCTTGCGTGAGCTTCAGCGCCAGGGCAACACGGTTGTCATCGTCGAGCATGACGAAGCGACCATGCGTGCAGCGGATCGATTGATCGATGTCGGACCGGGTGCTGGTGCGGGCGGTGGGACCATCGTCGCGCAAGGCACACCGAAGCAAGTGCAAGCGAAACGCAAAAGTCTGACGGGCCGGTATCTGTCGGGTGCCGATCACGTCCCGATTCCCGAAACGCGTCGCGCTCGTGACCAGTTCATCGAACTTCGCGGTGTCAGCACGCACAACTTAAAAGGCATCGATGCACGGTTTCCGATCGGATGTTTGATCGGTGTCAGCGGCGTCTCGGGAAGCGGCAAAAGCTCGCTCGTTCGCGACACGTTACTGCCTGCGGTCAAGCACCAACTCGAGCACGGGCGTAAGCTGGCCGTGCGCAAGGATTCGGTCACGCAATTCGATTCGATCCAAGGCGCCGACTTGGTCGATAAGTTGATTCCGATTGACCAGGCGCCCATTGGACGTGGGCCTAGATCTTGCCCGGCGACGTATAGCGGCGTGATGGACGAAATCCGCAAGGTCTATGCGGCGACCCGCGAAGCGAAAACACGTGGGTTTACCGCAAGCCGGTTTAGCTTTAACGCAGCTGCCGGTCGCTGTGAACTTTGCAAAGGCCACGGTGTCGAACGGATCGAGATGAACTTCTTGAGCGACTTGTTCGTGACCTGTCCACGGTGCAACGGCAAGCGATTCAACCGGCAAACCTTGCAAGTCCGATTCAAAGGTGCGACGGTTGCGGATGTATTGGACATGACCGTTGATGAAGCGTGCGAGTTTTTTACCAACGTACCGAACGTCTTGCGTTTGTTGTCGTCGCTCCAAGAAGTTGGGCTGGGCTACATGCACCTTGGCCAGAGCAGCACGACACTAAGCGGTGGCGAATCACAGCGAATCAAGCTTGGAACCGAATTGGCACGCGTCTCGACGGGCAAGACCTTATACATCCTCGATGAACCGACAACAGGGCTACACTTCGTCGATGTAAAACGCTTGATCAATGTTCTGCAAAAATTGATCGACGCCGGAAACACCGTCGTCGTGATTGAACACGACTTTGACTTACTCGCGTGTTGTGACTGGATCATCGATCTCGGCCCCCAAGGCGGACGCGGCGGAGGCCGGCTGATCGGGGAGGGCACCCCCGAAGAAATCGCACGGACCAGCGATGGCCCGAGTGCGCCGTTCCTTGCGGAAAAACTGGGTGTGAAGGGCTAGTACGATATCGCGAGGGTGATTCACGACCGAACAATAACGGTTTGCACCGATCGCAGCGGTAGCGTTCGGAGAGCACTATGAAAATCGTCTTATTCGTGGCCCAGATTGCCCGCAGCAGCACACAGCGTCGTTGGTCGATGTAGCCTTCGCGGTCAACCGTCATCATTGGCTTGATCGTGACTGTGCAGATTGTGGCTCATGACCGGCTGTAGTACAGTGACAAGGCGCCCCAGTCGCGCGGTAATCCGAACGATTCAAGATTCCGCCGGTGCTTTCAGCTTCACCCATTCGTTATCTAATCTTTCGTTCTCAGGAGCCGTCTAAGATGTCTAGACGAAACCGCGCTGGCTTTACCTTGGTCGAACTGCTTGTCGTGATTGCGATCATCGGCATCCTCGTTGGCCTCCTGTTACCGGCCGTTCAAGCGGCACGCGAAGCGGCGCGTCGGATGAGTTGCAGCAACAACTTCCGCCAGGTCGGGCTTGCCGTCCAAAACTATCACACCTCGTTCAAGCGATTGCCGATGCAAGGCTCCGGAACGGGAGTGGCATTCGACTCAAGCGACATACGAGAATTCTCGGCAAGGACCAATCAGTCCAGCCTCAGCTTCTTCGTCGGCTTGCTACCGTTCATGGAGCAGCAAGGCTTGTGGGACCAAATCAGCGCACCGCTGACTGTCAATGGAACGACCTATCCGGCAATGGGGCCGAAACCGCAAGCGGGCTACACCGGATACACGCCCTGGGAAACTGAGCTGCCGATGCTCCGTTGCCCCAGTGATCCGGGGACCGGCTTGCCCGCAATGGCACGAACGAATTACGCCGCTTGCTTGGGTGACAGTTCAATTGGTGCCGAACTCGGTTACTCCGAACCCAACGGACGTACCAACCCAGACACCAATCGTGAACAGCTCGTCAAACGCTATTTGCGCGGCATGTTCGTCCCTCGCAAAAAGATGGATTTCGCCGAAGTTAAAGACGGTTTGTCGAACACCATCTGCGCCGGCGAAATCATGACAGACCTGTCGACTTTCGATAACCGAACCCGTGCCGCATTCAATGTCACCGCTGTCGACGGATTTGACGTGTCGCTGACCACCGGTGGCGGCACGATGGCTTGTCGCAATAACGCGAACCTCGTTGACCCCGCTCGCCCGAACTTTTGGAACTCAACGATCTATCCGGCGCACAATGTTCTGGACCTCGGTGGCAGCCAACTGCCGGCGATCGCAGAAGCCGGCACTCGTCGCGGCTTCAACTGGGCAAGCTATTCCGCAATCTACACCGGCGTCACGACAAACCGTGCTCCCAACACCGAACTGTGCATCGGCGATGCAAATGAATCCGGTGTTGGTAACTGGTCGATCAGCAGCTACCACTCCGGTGGCGCGCACATCCTGATGGGCGACGGAGCGATCCAGTTCATCACCAACTCGATCGATTCTGGCAACACCTCGGCCGGTCAAGCCGACAGTGTGATGAAAGGCGACATCAGCCCCTATGGTGTCATCGGGGCTTTGGGAACGCGTAACAGTCGCGAAGTCATCGACCAAGCAATGATCCAGTAATCGCGTTGCGGACCAATCAAGCTTCCCACGGCAACGTGGGAGCTTGATCTAAAACGACCAGCGATTGCTTTGCCTCATCGGGAATCGACAAGACCTTGTGACGCGTCAAATCGACGAATACCCAGCGGGTCTCAATCCGGGCGATCACGGCCTGGTCTACAGGTCGAAAGATCACGTATTTTCGCCGCGACGCAAACCGCTGCAGGTCGGACACCCAAGTTCGAATCACGATTTCGTCATCCAACAGCGCCGCCACACGGTACTGGATCGAATGTTCTCGGACCACCCAGCCGACTCCTTCGGACAAGGCTTGCTTAGCGTCCCAGCCGATCGCTGCGGTGTGCTTTCCGGCTGCCCAGAGTGACCACTGCAAATAACGCAAGTTATGAACGTGCTGCTGGGAGTCGATTTCGTCCGCCGTGACGCGGTGGTGGAGATCAAAGTACGGGTGGGTAGGAATCGAATCAGTCACAAATAGCGTGGGGGGATGGCTGAGGGACAAATTGAAACGAGCATTTGCGGTCAAACCTTGGCAGATTGACCTTATCAGGCGGAAGATCTGGCCCGATCGACATTCTACGATTTCACGATGCCTGTCCCAGGGCGTATACTAGGGGCGTCATAAATCCGCGCGCCGGCCGACCGATTGCAGGGCGGTTTAAACCACCAGAGGATCACGATGAAAACGATCGCTAAAGCTGTTGCGATTTCGCCACAAGAACGTCACTTGGAAAAGTGGATCTTGTTCGTCCTCCTCGCAATCGGTGCGATGACCGGGTGCAAGCTTTCGGCCGAACCGCCTGTCAATGGAGACGCGACGTTGTCCTCTGAAGAGTCCCAATCGTCACCACAAAAAGAAAAAATCGCCACGCTCGCTGGCGGATGCTTTTGGTGCACCGAAGCCGTTTTCGAACGCATGGAAGGCGTCGGCGATGTGATCAGCGGCTACATTGGCGGTGAAGTCGCCAACCCGACCTACGAACAGGTCTGCACTAAGACCACCGGACACGCCGAAGCGATCGAAATCCGCTATGACCCCTCCAAGGTCAAGTTCGAAGAACTGCTCGAGGTGTTCTTCAAAACGCATGACCCAACGACCTTGAACCAACAGGGCGCCGACAAAGGCCCACAGTACCGTAGCAGTATCTTCTACCACGACGAAGAACAGCGCGAAGCGGCCGAAAAATACATCAAGAAGCTCGACGACTCCGGCGAATTCGATCGCAAGATCGTCACCACGCTCGAAAAAGCAACGACGTTCTATCCTGCCGAAGATTACCACCAAGATTTCTTCCGCAAAAATCCTAACTACGGTTACTGCCAAGCGGTCGTCGTCAATAAAGTTCGCAAGTTCAATCGCAACTTCGGCGACAAGATCAAAGAAGACCTCAAGTAGGCAATCTCGGCGTTCGACCCGCCGCCCGTGGCGACCTTCACCACGTCACGCGGACAGTCACGTGAGCTCATTGACGCCCATTCGGTCAAAATCCGGTGGGCGTCTCTTCTTGCTCGGTTTTGCCAGTTAAAATGTGGCCGAAAAGTTGTGCGTCAGTAGGACACGACTTGATCGAAACCCCACAGGCCATTCCGTACTGATGACAAACCGTCGCCAATTTGTTCTGACCGCCGCGGCAACCGCCGCAGCATTAAGCTGTGACCGCCTCGCCGTCGCCCAGGATTCGGCTCCCGAACTGCCCGTCCGTTTCTCGCTGAATACCAGCACCATCCGCGGACAAAAGCTGCCCATCGAAGAACAGGTCAAAGTCGCATCGCAGGCTGGCTATGATGCGATCGAACCTTGGATCAGCGACATCCAAGCGTATGTTGACGGTGGTGGCGACCTCGCCGACCTGAAAAAACAGATCGAAGATTCGGGGCTTTACGTCGCCAGCGCGATCGGGTTTGCGAACTGGATTTCGGACAATGACGACGAACGTCAACGCGGTTTGGAAACGGCCAAACATGACATGGGCTTGGTCGCCGCGTTGGGCGGAAAACTGATCGCGGCTCCACCAATCGGCGCACACAGTGGTGACAGCGTCCCTCCGCCGTTGCCGGTGATCGCCGAACGATACCGCAAGATTTGTGAGCTGGGTCAGGAAACCGGTGTCGCGCCACAATTGGAATTGTGGGGCTTCTCTCCCACCCTCAGCAAACTTGGCGAACTGGCGTACGTGTCCAGCGAAGCGGCCCACCCAATGGCGTGTGTCCTGCCGGACTTCTATCACATCTACAAAGGCGGCAGCGACTTCGAAGGCTTGTCGATGATCGAAGCGTCGAAAATGCACTGCTTCCACATCAACGACTACCCTGCGGCCCCGGCTCGCGAATCGATCGCCGACAAACACCGCGTCTTCCCTGGCGACGGGATTTGCCCACTGCCAAAGATCATTCGCATGTTGATCGATCACGGGTTCAAAGGAACGTTCTCCTTGGAGCTCTTCAACCAGGATTACTGGAACCGCGACGCCCTGGAAGTCGCCAAAGAAGGTCTGGAGAAATCTCGCAAAGTTGTCGCCGAAGCGGTCGCCCTGGCTTAACACGCGGCCAAGCGAATCGGCCAGCGTCTGGCCCAATGGCGCAATCCTAACCAACAACCGGTCAAAACACCCCTGCAAGGTGTTAAAACGGCTGTCTAAGGTCGGTGACTTGGTTGGCGAAATAGCCGTGATCCTGTACGGTGATCGGCTAATTCCCTGACGGGCAAAGCTCGAACCCGGGGACCCAACATTAAGGCCGCTTTGCTGTTCCGCTTTACAGCGCCGCTTTGCAAGGCCACCAGTTACAGGGCCGGCAGGATCTCGGCGTGGGGCAGTGTCACTCCCCACCGCCCGTGCATCGGACCAGGCCATTCATCAATTCAGGATTCGCTCGCTTCACCATGCCGCGTGATCATTTAAAAGGCGTTCAAGACGAATACGATGTCGTCGTCATTGGCTCTGGATTGGCCGGAATGACCAGTGCCAACATCCTTGGACGCGCGGGACACCGTGTCTTGCTGTTGGAGCAGCATTACAAACTGGGCGGTTTGGCTACTTGGTTCCTCCGGCCGGGAAGCCACACGTTTGATATCTCGCTTCACGGTTTCCCGCATGGCATGATTAAATCCTGCCGTCGCTACTGGAACCGTGACATCTCGGACCGCATCGTTCAGCTCAAGAACATTCGCTTCGACAACCCACAGTTTTCGCTGACAACGACATTCGACCGCGAAGACTTTTCGCGTCTCTTGGTCGAACGATTCGGGCAGGAACCGGCAACGGTCAAAGAGTTCTTCGACACCGCGCGTGGAATGAACTTCTACGACGACCAGAACACCACGACGGGTCAGCTATTCGAGCGGTTCTTCCCAGGACGCAACGACATCGTCCGATTGTTGATGGAACCGATCACGTATGCCAACGGTTCGACGCTGGAAGACCCCGCGATCACCTACGGTATCGTGTTTAGCAACTTCATGAGCAAAGGTGTCTTTATCTATGAAGGCGGCACCGACGATCTCGTGAAGCGGATGAAGCAAGAGCTTGAATCCAACAATGTCGACATCCGGATTAACTGCGGCGTCGATAAGATTGACCTTGCCGGCGGACGCGTCAGTGCCGTCCATGTTGGCGGACGCAAGATCCGTTGTCGTGCGATTGTCAGCAATGCCAACTTAAAGACGACGATCTTGAAAATGATCGGCGAAGACAAGCTGGATCGCGATTACGTCGACCAAGCAAACGCCGTGCGTCTGAACAACAGCAGCACGCAGGTCTACATGGCACTGAAGGAAGGTGAAGAGATCGATGAGTCATCGGGCGACCTGTTCTTCACCAGCACCGCGAAAGACTTCAATACCGCGTCGTTGCTTAGCCGAGACATCACGTCGCGAACGTTCAGCTTCTATTATCCACGCACCCGTCCGTGGAAAAAGAAAGAACGCTATGCGATCGTCAGCAGCACAAATGCGAACTGGTCAGACTGGAGCGAGCTCGGCGAAGAAGAGTATCAACAGAGTAAACAAGATTTGGTTGAAACAACCATCGACGCGCTCGAGCGATACATTCCCGGCGTGCGAGACAAGATCGCGCATGCCGAAGCGGCGACGCCACGCACATTCCATCACTACACCCGGCACGAAATGGGCGCGAGCTTCGGAACGAAATTCGAAGGCCTCCAGGTCAGTCGCGAACTGCCCAACCAAGTAGGCGGAATGTTCCATGCCGGCAGCGTCGGAATCATCATGAGCGGCTGGCTGGGTGCGATCAACTATGGCGTCATCGTCAGCAACGAAGTCGACCAGTTGTTGACCAGCGAAGCATCGCCCGTTTGATCGGATTCGACGGCGTCACTTGTTTTCGCAGCTCCCGATAGGTTGTGTCAGTCGGTCACAAGACCGGCATAAACGCCACTGCGACGCCTTTGTGAGGGCAACAAGTCGCGGGTTCCCATTGTTCCGGTCAACTAACTCGACCTAGGGGGTAACGGCGGCCTACACTGGTCCGACACCTCACCCCCGTTTGCCTCGGCCTAAAGACGTTCTGCTTATGGACTATTTCTTGGTCTATTTGGTCTTCATCCCCATCCTCGCGGTGACGGCACAGTGGCTCGCATGGAAGTTAAAGCTCCCAAGCATCTTGCTGTTGCTGCTGTTCGGATTGGCCCTTGGGGGCGTCTTTCGACCGGATACGGTTTTGGCCGAAGTGACCGGTGGCGATGCTGACACAGCCGGGCCGAACTTACTGTTCCCGCTCGTCTCGCTTGCCGTCGCGATCATCATGTTCGAAGGCGGACTTTCGCTAAAGTTCACCGAACTAAAAGACTCCGGTGTTCCAGCACTTCGGCTCTGCACCTTCGGCGCGCTGATCACGGTCGTCGGTGCGGCGATCGCGTCGCACTACTGCCTCGGATTCCACTGGCGAATGAGCTGCCTCGTTGGCGGAATCTTGATGGTGACCGGCCCCACCGTCATCGGACCTCTGATCAAACAAGTTCGACCCACCAACCGTGTCGCCAACACGCTGAAGTGGGAAGGCATCGTGATCGACCCGATTGGCGCTGTCGCGTCGGTGTTGCTCTTTGAAACATTGCTGATCGACGCCGGGCATGGCACGACACAGGTTGCGTTCATGCTTGGTAAAACCATGATCGTTGGTGTCGTCGCAGGCATCCTCGGTGGCTTCCTTGTCACCGAGTTGATCCGCAGGTTTCTGTTACCCGACAACTTGCACGGCGTCGGGGCACTCGCTGTCGCATTGCTACTGTTCGGACTTAGCGACTATGTGGCTCACGAGTCCGGATTGATCACGGTCACGGTGATGGGCGTTTGGATGACCAATCGCCATCCGATGGACATCGAACACATTGTGCAACTTCAAGAGCACTTAGTCACGCTTTTGATCGGCTGCCTATTCATTGTGCTGGGTTCTCGGATGGAACTCACAGGCATTCTGGACCTGGGCCTTGGCGGTCCGTTGTTCGTGATACTGTTAATCGCTGTCGTGCGGCCGCTCTCCGTTTTCACGGCACTCGCGGGAAGCAAGCTGAACTGGCGAGAGAAAAGCTTTATTGCCGGTCTTGCACCACGCGGGATTGTCGCCGCGGCGATCAGCACCGTGTTCGCACTTCAACTGCAACGCCAGGGCTCGACAGAGTTGGCATCCAATGCGGCACAACTTTCCAACGTGATTTTCATGACAATCATCGGGACCGTCGCCGTGTACGGATTGGGCGCGACTCCGCTTGCGAATTGGCTTGGACTGGCCGACAAAGATTCCAGCGGAGTCCTGATCGTTGGTGCCGATCCGTGGGTTCGTGAGTTCGCGCTGGAGCTAAAAAAGGCGAACGTTCCTGTCGTGATTGTCGACACGAACTTTGCCAAGGTCTCGATCGCAAAGATGGCTGGCCTGAATGCGCACTGCGTGAACATCGCCAATGAGCACGCGCGGGATTCGCTCCCTCTCGGTGGTATCGGCAAGATTTTAGCGATGACGTCCAACAACGAAGTCAACACGTTCGCCGTACGCGAGTGCCGGAACCTCTTTGGCAGGGCGAACGTCTATCAGTTGACCTTTGATGAAAAGGCAGGACGAACGATCGACAAATCACTGACCGGTCGTGACTTGTTCGCCAAAGGCCTGAAATTTCAAGAAATCGAACGACGCTTTAAAAACGGCTGGCAACTCAAGACAACCAAGTTGAGCGCCGAATTCACTTTCGAAAACTTTGTCGAACAGCGGCAGCAAGTCGAATTGCTCTGCGTCATTGACGAGCAAAAACGGCTCATCGTTGACACCGTCAGCGAACCGCTGAATCCACATTCGAAACAGACCATCATTGCTTTGGTCGAGAATGCAGATGCCGTAAAAGAAGCGCCGAAAGCCGCTGCGAAATAGATCGGGCAGAGCAAAACCGGAAATCCGTCTGCTCAAAGGACCAGGTAACAAAACCAGACCACCCACCAGGATGGCCGTTAACCACCCACGCTGGTCGATTACCGACCAATTGCATTAGATTTGTTAATGCTTGGGTCCGAATACATTCACGAATTGTGTTACGACTGCGATCCATGTGCCAGATTGGGGAGCGCAGCGCTTGGTGGTTCAATCGCCGCTCTCGGTAGAAGTTGATAAGGGAGCGTTCAGGGGCACTGGAACCCTCACAGAGTGATTGGCATATCGATTGCATCCTGCGTTGCGATTAATCAAGCGTCGAAAGTTGCGTTGATAGGTGGACTGTCAGCAGCTTTGCACTTCCCAATTAATTCGCATACTCATGAGCTTCGTCATCGAGCCTGAATCACAATCACTAGAGAGTTTGCCGAGCCCTTCCGAATCCCCTGACCACACGGCAGGTCGGGACCAAGAAAACCGAGCCTTGAAGATCTGCCTGATCAGCTTGCACGGCCTCGTCCGAGGGCACGAGCCGGAGCTGGGACGCGATGCCGACACTGGTGGCCAGATCAAATATGTTGTCGAACTGGCTCGTGAGCTAGCCCAGCGAAACGACGTCGCGGAAGTCGAAGTGCTGACGCGCCAGATCGTCGATCCAAAAGTCTCGACCGACTACGCCGTACTCGAAGAAGAGCTTTGTGAAGGGGCGAAAATCGTCCGCATTCCGTTTGGCCCGAAGCGGTACCTACGCAAAGAGTCGCTCTGGCCATTCATCGAAATGTTCATCGATCAGGCCCTGGTCCATTTTAAACGGAATGGAATCCCGGATGTGATCCATGGACATTACGCCGATGCCGGACTCGCAGGTGCTCACCTGGCACGCTTGCTTCATGTGCCCTACGTGTTCACCGGTCACTCGCTTGGCCGTGTCAAACGCGAGCGGATGTCCCACCATAAAACCGCGTCCGATAAGTTGGAGAAACGCTATCGATTCCGACAACGGATCGAGGCCGAAGAAACAGCTCTGGAAACGGCTTCCATCGTCGTGACCAGTACCCACCAAGAAGTCGAGCAGCAGTACCAACTGTACGATCATTACGTTCCCGATCGGATGGAAGTGATCCCGCCCGGCGTTGACCTTTCGTCGTTTACACCGACGCCGCCAAGCGATGACGAGCCACAGATCGCAGCTTCACTCAAAGCGTTCTTGCGTGAGCCGGAAAAGCCGATGGTGCTTGCGATGGCGCGGCCTGACGAACGCAAGAACCTCGAAATGTTGGTCAAGGTCTACGGCGAAAGTCACTACTTGCAAGAAGCAGCCAACTTGGTCCTCGTTCTGGGAACACGTGATGATCTCAGCGAGTTGCCCAAAGCGCAGCAGAACGTCATCACCAATATCTTGCACTTGATCGATAAGTACGACTTATATGGCAAAGTTGCTTACCCAAAATCACATCGCCCATCCGACGTCCCGGATCTATACCGTTTGGCAGCCAAGCCGAAGGGCGTGTTTATCAATCCCGCATTGACCGAGCCGTTCGGGCTAACGCTACTGGAAGCGGGCGCGACAGGTCTTCCGATCGTTGCGACAAATGACGGCGGACCGCGTGATATCGTCGCGAACTGCGAAAACGGCTTGCTGATCGATCCGCTCGACAGTGACGACATCGAACGCGCGTTATTGCGAGTATTGACAGAGCCTGAAGTCTGGGAGCGGTTCTCGCAGCACGGAATTGCTGGCACTCGCAAGCACTATGCGTGGAAGAACCATGCGGCACGTTATGTTCGCGACGTGCGCGAAGTCGTTGACCGTTCGACATCGAACAAAATGGTCAACCGCCCCGCTCGACGGCTTCCCGAATTTGACCGTTTGATCATCACCGACCTGGACAATACTTTGACGGGCGATGACGAAGCACTCGGACAATTCATCGATTTTTTGAATGATAACGAACACATCGGTTTTGGCATCGCGACCGGCCGACGGTTGGACAGCGCGCTCGAAATGATTCAGCAACTCGGTTTGCCAAAACCCGACTTGATGGATACCGATGCGGGGACGCAACTGCACTATGGCGAATCATTGATCGCGGACCGTACATGGCAAAAATCAATCGGTTTTGCGTGGCAACCCGACGAAATTCGGCGTTGTTTGGAAGGGGTAGACGGATTGACGATGCAAACGGAAGACCGACAATCCGAGTTCAAAATCAGCTACGACTTTGATCCCCGCAAGGCACCTGTCACGGAACTCAAAAAGCGTCTGCGTGCCGCTGGCTTGCGAGCTAGAGTTGTTCAATCCTTGGGAATGTTCCTCGATATCATTCCCGTTCGCGGCGGCAGTGGCTTCACGATGCGTCATGTCCTGTGGAAATGGGGATTCTCGCCAAGTAACGTTTTGGTTGCAGGCGACTCTGGCAATGACGCGGGGATGCTGTTGGGCGGAACGCTTGGCGTTGTCGTCGCGAACCACAGTCGCGAATTGAATCGCTACAAGAATCGGCCGCGTGTTTACTTTGCCGAGCGTCCGCATGCAGGCGGGATTTTGGAAGGCATCGAGTACTACAACTTCTTTGACAAAATCACCATTCCAAATGATCGGACTGAATGAAGTAATTGAGATCGAGCAGAACTACCGAGACGAAATCGAGTTTCAGGCCGACTTAACGCTTCAGCGTCTGCGTCCACGTTTACAAGAGGTTTGGGAGACGATAGGCACTGGTGCCAGCGAGCAAGAACTCTTTGACGAGCGATTGCAGCAATACTGGAGTCCGCTGTTTCGTCGACTGATTAAGCTTTACGGTTCACGCTACGATTTTTTCTATCACTGCGAACAGGTTCTGGTGACCTGCGCACGTTCGTTCGCGGAGCGATCCGACGAACTGCGTGAGACAGACCGCCGACGTGTGATCGAACCGGATTGGTTTCAATCGGAACAGATCGTTGGCGGTGCGTTGTACGTGGATCTGTTCAGCGAGAACCTGTGCAAGCTACGCGACCATGTTCCGTATTTCAAAGAACTCGGTCTGACCTATTTGCACCTCATGCCGCTGTTTGCCGTTCGCCCCGGCAACAACGACGGCGGCTATGCGATTAGCAACTACCGCAGTGTGGATCCGAGTCTTGGCACTGTCGAAGACCTTCGATTGTTGGCCGACGCACTGCGCGAAGCCGGTATCAACTTGGTGCTGGATTTCGTGTTCAACCACACTGCCGATGATCACGAATGGGCCATGAAAGCCCAGGCGGGCCAACGTGAGTTCCAGAATTACTACTACATGTTTCCCGACCGGGAAATGCCCGAGCAGTACGAGCGGAACCTGCGTGAGATTTTCCCGACGGTACGCCGGGGAAATTTCACATGGCACGAAGGAACACGCCGCTGGGTTTGGACAACATTCAATAGTTTCCAATGGGACCTGAATTACGGCAATCCGGCGGTCTTTCGATCGATGCTGGACGAACTGTTGTTCATCGCCAACCTTGGCGTCGATATTTTGCGGCTCGATGCAGTCGCATTCGTTTGGAAACGCTTGGGAACAAACTGCGAAAACCTGCCCGAAGCTCACGAACTGATTCAGGCGTTCAACTACGCCACGCGAATCGCGGCGCCAGGCTTGGTCTTCAAATCCGAAGCGATCGTGCACCCCGACGAAGTCGTCAAGTACATCGACATCGGCGAATGCCAAATTTCGTACAACCCAACGTTGATGGCGTTGTTGTGGGAATCGCTTGCGACACGTCGGACCACTTTGTTGACTCGCACCATCGCACGTCGGTTCTCGCTGCCAACAGGCACCTCTTGGGTGAACTACTTGCGTTGCCACGACGATATCGGCTGGACGTTCGATGACGGCGACGCATGGACGCTTGGGATCAATGCCTATGATCACCGACAATTTTTGAACCGCTTTTATACCGGCCAATTCGAAGGCTCCTTCGCTCGGGGTGTCCCGTTCCAAGAGAACGAATTGACCGGCGACATGCGTATTTCTGGAACGATGGCCTCCCTCGCGGGACTTGAGAAAGCGATCGAAGAAGAAGACGAGTGGGGAAAGGAACTGTCGGTTCGCCGCATGATGCTGTTGCACGGTGTCACGTTGAGCATTGGCGGAATCCCGCTTCTGTACATGGGCGAAGAATGGGGCATGCTGAACGACTATGACTTCGTTCGTGACCCCGCCAAAGCAGGTGACTCGCGTTGGATCCACCGCCCGAAAATGAAGTGGGAATACCTGGAGGAACTCGACGAAGACAAGGCTCGTGATTCACTGCGCCGACGAATTTACCGTTCGCTGCAAAAGATGATTTCGATTCGCAAGTCGAATCGTGCGTTTGCCGGTCAAGAGATGAAGTTGATCGCGAACTCGAATCCACACTTGCTTTCCTACATCCGCCAGTGTGACGGATCTCGCCTTGTCGTGATTGGAAACTTCTCTGAAGAAGAGCAGTCGATCGATGGCAACACGCTGCGTACGGCAGGCCTTGGACGTTTCTTCGTCAATCTCCTGACCGATACCGAGTATTCGACCAGTCTGCCAATCCGGCTTGATCCGTACGACTTGCTGTGGCTGAAAAGCGTCTAGTAGAAAGTCACGTCGATCTTTGAAACTATCTTCGCGGGTCGCAACGGCCCGCATGCAGGCTGGCCTGAGATTTGCAACTGCGTCATATTAACTGTCACCAGGACGCCGCATACATTTCCCTTCTTCCTGATAGGCCACAATGGAATCGTCACCGCTGCACCAAAGCCCTCCCCCAAAGCCCATCATCGTTTTTGGCGAGGTCTTGATCGACCGACTTGGTGATGGGCAAGGTGTCATTGGTGGCGCCCCGATGAACGTGGCTTGGAATCTGCGTGGCCTGGAGCAATACCCGTATCTGATTACCGCCGTTGGCGCGGATGAGGATGGTAAACGAGTTCTCGAATCGACCGAACAGTGGGGACTTGCAACCGATTTGGTCCAAACCGATGTTGATCGGCCGACAGGTGAAGCAGTCGTCTATGACAATGGGAACGGTCCCGAGTACGACCTGCCCCGCGAACAGGCTTATGACTACATTCGCTTTCCAGAAACGTTTGTCGAAAACCTTCCCGCGGCAGAATCACCGATCCTGTATCACGGTTCGCTTTGCTGTCGGTCACCGGTATCTTTCGACACCATCCTGCAACTGCGAAAACGGTTCAGCGACCACATTGTCGTCGATATCAATCTGCGTGAAGGCCACTACACCACCGAGATTGTGAATCAATTGATCGATGGTGCGACCGTCCTCAAATGCAATTGTGATGAGCTGAGCTTGATTACGGGTCAGCCTTGTAAAACGCACAACGACGTCTTGACCGTTGCACGGAAATTCTTTGAAGATTCGACCGTGCGTGAGCTGTGGGTAACAGACGGCGCATCCGGTGCCTACTGGATCGACCATTCTGGCGAACATGCTAAGCAAGAAGCGGAATCGATCGATCCGAATTCCATTATCGATTCAGTGGGCGCAGGTGACGCCTTCATGGCTGTCGTCCTGGCCGGGATTGCGACCAACGAATTTCGGCCCGAAACCTTGGCCAAGGCAGTTCGGTTTTCGGCAAGGGTTTGCCAAATCGCCGGTGCAACGACAGCAGACGATCGATTTTATGTCGCTTAGCGAAAGCACTTGGCTTGGTATCCGTCACGGTGCCGCTTGGTGCGTTTCGATGGCCTTGCGGAGTTGATCAATCGCAACCGATTGATACTTCGCATTGCTTGACGGTGAAGGCATCTGCAATAAGTCGAGTAGTCGATCGGCCGTATCACGCCCCGTATCACTTTCGATAGCCAAGCTACAGATTGTTCCAAACAGATTGCGCATCGCTCCGTCGTGGGGAATCTCAAGGCTCACCGTCCCCAATCGAAAGTCAGCGTCCTCTTTCGCATTGGGCGAATCGCATAGCCGACGTAGAAACGCTGTCGCTTCATCGGAGTCGATACTTTCCAGGGCAAGTTGCTGACGCTTTTCTAGCTCCCCACGGTGATCAAACTGGCGGTCAAATAGACTCGCCACATGAACCGCCACTGGTTGGCCCAGCATTTCAGCACAAGCCGCAACCGCTTCTGCGGGATAGCCGAGCCGTTGAAGATTTCCGGCGACGTGCAGGGCGAGTTCAACACGCCGATGCTCTGCCGCGCCAGTGACGGTTGACACGACGGATTCGTCGAGCCGTTCAATCCAGGCCGCAGCGGCCAGATCAACTCGTTCGGCGCGTTCGTACGCCTTCCACAATCGATCCGTCGGAACCTTGACCCGATGCGAATGACGCCAAAAAGGTGGACTGTGCCGTACGGCTGCTTGATAGACCCCAATCAAGACTTCATTGGCTTTCTGATCAATCCCATCGTCGCCATCGACAAACGTTTCGATCACTTGGCCAGCCTGCCATAGTAACGCGTGTGGAAACCCTGATGCCGATTCCGCATCGACCTGCCCCCAAGTGACCGGAAACATCTCCTTCAAGCGATTCAATACGTGGTCACGGTCGGCCGATTTCTCAAGACGCCACAACAGCCGAATCAGCTGAGCGATCTGATTGTTGGAAGCATCGCCTCCATCAACAATCGCATGAATCGCGACGCCGGATTGGTCTGACGCATCGGGTACTGCCTTCAATCGCCAAAGGACATGCTCCAGCAAACCTTTCATTTTACCATCGTCATCAAAACCGGCAGACAGCCACAACGGCGACTTCGGATCAATGAAGGTCGGATTCAAGAGAATCCCATCGAGCAACTGCTCAACAGCCGGCAGGTTTTGCCGTTCGGCAATCGGAATCGAATCGATGATCGCAAACGGCGGGACGTCATCACGATTGAGTTGAATCACCACTTCATTTGCGATCTCGCGATACCAATCGTCATAGGTCAACGCGCCATTTAAATTCAACAGGCTAAGCAAAACCCCTGTTTCGAGTTGTTCGAACTTCGCTGCTTGCAAGATTCGCTCTTGATATCGAGGGATCCCGCATCGCAACGTTGTTACGACGATCAAGTTGCCGTTCGTATTCCAGCGGTCTGGGTCTCGGTCGAATAGCACCTTCATTAACATCGCGGCAAAGCGATTCTCTCCAAGCTGAGACATTCGTTTTGCGTAGTTTTGGTGCCGATCCAGGCCCCAATGATTGCTGTCCAAAAAGCTTGTGATCTGTTGTTCCGCATTTGCATCCGCCCCCGTACGCAACATCAAATCGACCAGACGATGAAGGGATTCAAGCGATGGGGCTGCATCAAACTGATCGGACAATCGCTGCGACAAGGCAAGTGTTTTGCCGGATTGAATCAGTAACCCGATTGCTTTCGATTCGATGGAATGCTCACTGTAAGGGTTGCCGCTGGGAATCGAATTGACGATGTCGAATGCCATTTCCGCGGCGGCTACTGGTCGACCAGACCGCAACACTTCTTCGGCATGCAGGAACCGTTCTTCTGCTGCAGACGGCGAATCCGGCGTGTCCGCAATCGATTGTCCGCGTTCCAGTCGAGCCGCTAAACCGGATCGAATCTGCACGATTCGCGGGTGCCTGCTGTCATAAGCTTTTAATCGTTCGCCAAGCAAACGCATCGTCGCTTCGTCCATTGGCAGTCCCACCAATTCGTTTGCAAAAGCATCAATCGCCTCGCGATCGTTCGCAAGGATCGCAATGACCAATCGGGCATACGCAAGCAAGACCTGCTCCGTATCGGTACTCGCGACCAAGGAATTCAATCGAGCCATCCCCTCTTGAGCCAATCCAGACATTACTTCGAATCGCGCGTGTTCGATTTGCAACTCAAGATCCGCAGGAAATCGCTCCGTCCCTCTCACCATCATCGCCAACGCTTCTTCGCGTTGGTCGTTCCACCAAAACAAAAATGCAGCGGCAACGATGCGAAGACGCTGCTCGTCCGGATTCATGTCCTGTTGATCGATGTCCAACTGCCGAATCAATGCACCTGCTGCCTCTGACTGTTTCCCTAATTGGGTACCTTCCGAACGGTCAAAAATGATAACCAATGATCGGATTGTCTCGATCGACAACAAACGTCCTGCGAACGGCGTTTCGACTTGCATAAAGAGGTAATCCGCTAAGCCTTTCTCATCGCGCCGACGATCCAACGCAATGACCTGCGAACGTTCTTCCCCCAAACGCAACGTGACAGGCATCGTCTCCTTTGATTGTTCGATAGACCGACTCGCGAACAAGATCGTGGTGTCAAGGATCAGCTCGGGTTCAGTAAAAAACTCAGAAGGCGTGCTAAAGATTGCTTGGTGGAACGTTTGCCAACTGGGTGTAAATGAAATGCTTTTGTCGGACGAACGAGTTCGCAACCACTGCCGTACTTCTGCGACCAAGCGATTGGCTTCGCTGTAATTCCTAAATTTCAGCGCCAATTTCAGTTCGTGCACCAATGCATTGAACGCCAACTCAGCATTGGCCGGATCAATCAATACGCTACTTATTGATTGGCCAGTCCGCCCCTCCCCGAAGGGGCTCATTTGCCCGGCAAGACGAGCTTCCGCGATCAATAGCTGACGGAACTGCAACGAGTCCCGGACGAATTCAATCTCGGTGCTTGGGGCTGGCCTCTCACCAGATCGTTGCAAACTAAGCTGAACCATCGTGTCCAAGTGATTCGCATTCAATGGCGGCGGTGGGTTTTGCGATGTTCGCCGGTCTGCCCGATCGACCAACCACTGAAGAACTTCTTGGGGAACTCTCTCCAATGTTCCGGATTGCAAGTCCAGTTCCGCGATTCGCAACATGACGTCATCCGGCACACCGGTTTTGACGGACGTCATGTATTCGGCGAGTTTGCAGTAGTAAACGTAATCACGCAGTTGTCGCCGATCGAGTTTCGCAACAGGATTCACAAACAACCGCCGAATGACTTGGTTCACCGAACGTTCTGTCCGCTCGGGGAGATCGTGAAATGCGATCGACAAACGCAAACGCCTCCCGATCCACACTGCTTGGAAATAGTTCTCCGGAAGAACGACACCATCGTTCGAACGCAGTGAGTGCGTTTGAGCCTCCGCTTTGAAAAGTGGTGTGATCCAGCCTTCCTCCGTACCAGGATCCCAACTCACTGGCCGCAAACGACGCGTGGCGAATCGCGGTGACGGATGCTGTGGCTCATGGTCGACCGATTCGATTTCGTCGATCAACTGCTGCACCGCAATAAAATCAGGAGTGCCTTTCGCCAACTCGACTCGCAAGTACAACTGCGCAAGACAGACTTTTACATCCCAACATTCGGGATCGTTTTTGAGCACTGCCTCGCAGACAGCAATCGCACCAAGCGGATTCGATTTCAGTTCGTTGGCAATCAGCTTGCCTGATTGCTCGGGTGTCGTCGCGAAAGCGAGCTGGGCAATTGCCGCATCGGTCGATGAAAGTTCCCCTGTTCGCACCCGCAAGTCCAGAAGCTCCGTTGCGGCTTCCGGAGTTGGGTTGATGCGATTCAGCGTTTCAGTCGCTTTCGCCGCCGTTTCAAAGTCTGCGATTGCTCGCGAAAGCCCGGCCAGCATCCGCAGTGCGTCTTGATCGCCAGGATCTTGCCAAAGCGGAAGGCGAAGTGCTTTGATCGCGGCATCCAAGTCGCCAACGGATTGCCAAACAGTCGCAACGAGCAAAGCACGATTTTTAAGTCCTAGTTGCTGATGCTGCGTCAAACGATCGACCAATCGCTGCAATTCGTCACGCCGTTGATAAAGCGGCACAAGTTGCTCAACGATCGCTATCCGACTCGAAAGGGTAGATGAATGATCGATCGCTTGCCAAAGCAGTTCGATTGCTTCTGCGGTTTGGTACTGATCGGCCAAACCGTCGGCGAGTAGTTTCAGCGTTTGTGTGGAACTCGCATCGATCACCAACGCGCTACGCAGTGTTTCTTCACTTTCGGGGGCTCGCCCCGCATCGTTCTGAATCGCAGCAAGCAGCCAATAACTTTCCAAAGATGTCGGAAGTCGCCGAACCAACTCCGTAGCGACCCGCTCCGCATCCTCGTCTTGCCCGTGTGTACGATGCAACGCAACGAGATGTCGCAAATAGACGGGAGCTTGCGAAGGACTCAATTCCACAAGCTTTTGGTAGGCCGTGATTGCATGTTCGAGATCGTCAACCGCGGAATAGATGTTCGCCGCATCTTCCCAAATGAATCGGTCCTCGGGATCAAGCTCAACGGCTCTACGGATTGCTACGGCCGATTGCTCGAGGTCACCATTTGCACGAGACATCAGTGCAAAACGACGCCAATGATCAGCTGTTGCTGCCTCGGTTGAAACTTCTTCGATCGCTTGGTCAAGTCGATTCGACTTGACGTAAGCATCGATTTCTTGGTGCAAACAACGGTTCAGAGTTTTTGCGTCATCCGCCAATTCACGGACAAGGCGAAGCTGTTCGAATGCTTCGTCAAACAAATTCAATTCGACTAATAAACTGCTGAACTGCATTCGCTGATCGTTGGTCGGATCCAACCCAACAACCTCACGCCAAGTACGAAGACACTCCTCGTTGTACTGAAATGTTCGAAAGACCTCCGCCAAACGGATCAAGTTGGTCGTTTGATGCCGTGGTGCTTCGGCAATCGTCTGCCAGACACGAACGGCTTCGTCACGTTGACCTAGCCCATGATAGAACTGCCCTAAGTACTCCCGGTACTGCGCCGCGTCCGGTTCTAACTCGATCGCACGCTCGTAAAGTTCGATTGCACGTTTTCGATGACTGACGGACTGCATTTTCCGAGCGACGTCGACCAATTGGACAGAGCTGTCCTTGTAACGTTCAGCGATTTTCTCCCAAACCTTGATCGCCTCTTGAATCGCGTCGTCAGTCCCCTGGTGTGAATACAAATTCCCAAGTCGAAACAGTCGATCGATGTTGCCAGGCTCAAGTTCCAAGGCGTTCTGCAGCTCGCTAATTGCACCCCGCGAGTCTTGCCGCCGAAGCAACACGCCGACCAATTCATCACGTGCTTCCATCGAACTCGGTGACCGGGCAATCAGACTTCGAAACACATCTTCGGCTTCTTGCAATTGGTCTGTGCCAGCCAGAAGCTGTCCAAGGCGAAGAGCAACGGCAAAGTTGGAGGTATCCCGCATGACATGGTTCGTATAAGACTCGATCAATTGGTCGACTTCGTTCGCCGCAAAGAACAGTGATTCAAACCGTTCTGATGCATTGCGATACAGCCAACTTCCGGGACGAACTTTTGTCAGGACATCTTCATAGGTCTGCTTCGCGAGTGCATTGTCGCCGGTGACTTCATAGAGATTGGCGACCTGAAGCAGCGCCTCGATTTGCTGTTCCCCGCGGGGCGATGCTTCTGCGATCTTTTTCCAGAGTTCAAGTGCAGCATCAAACTGTTCGAACTGGGCGAGCAAACGTGCGGATCGGCCCGCAACCGTTTGCCTCTGTCCGACACGTTCTTGCAGCTTCGCAAGGGTTGCCCGCGCGGCGACGTCCTGCAGTTGCGTGAATTGCATCGCCGCGAGTTCCAAATAGATTTCGACCATCTCTGGTGAAGTCGCAGTTCGCTCGGTCGCAATTCGCAATGACTCGATTGCCTCGTCAAAGCGTTCGAGTTTCGCGAGTGTGGTCGCGTGGTATCGAAATAAGATGCATCGTCGCTCTCGAGCTGACTTGCCGTTTTCAAGGCTTCTGCGGCACGTGAGTACTCACCGCGCTGTTCAAAAATCAAACCGAGCAGTGCCAGGGTTCCGCTATCCGCGTCTGTGGCGGCTTCGGTTTGCAGCGATTTCACCCATTCGTCAATGGACTGTCGATTGAGATGAAACGCGTACAATCGATCAAAAGCGATGCCTTTGCGTGGACGCTGAAGCAGCATCATCTGATAGCGCTGCGCGGCGACTTCATCGATCGGCGAAGATTGGGCGAACGTGGACGTCGAGAATGCGATGACAAGCAACCCCGTCGCGACCAACGCAAGAAGCGTTGTGGCGGAGATGGTCCGTGCCCAGAAACACATCGTCATTCGAAGTCCGATTGAGTGTGCGATCAAACGGCGGCACACTCGATGCGACCGTTCAGTTCTCGAAACGGTCAGTATGGCGATTTTGACTATCGCCGACAAACTCAATCGCCCCTGTAGTGGGGACGTGGTTTTTGTGAATTCTTAGTTCACGATTTCACGCTGCAATGTCAGCGTCCGAATGATGTGTTTGCCGCCCGTAAATTGCGGTGGCACGAAGGTATTTGCGTCCAAACGCACGTCGACCTCGACGGTGACCTCTGGCGTGCGATTGTCAATAACAGCAGGAGTGACCGTGACGTCGTATGCGGTCAATCCGAGCGTCCCTAAAATGGTTTCCGCTTTCTGACGGGCACCGTTTGCGGTTGCCCCGGGGATGATTGCGTCGCGACATCCTTCATAGACGGCGTTGTCGACGGTATGCCGAATCATAGCCACCCGACAAAATTCGAACGCGACGAAGAAAAAGAAAAACAGCACCGGTGCAACGATCGCAAATTCGACCATCGCGGTTCCTCGCCGTCGTCGCCTCTTCGATTTGGTTTGTCTAGATGGTTTCATGAAGGTGTGCCCAGTCGTTCCAATTCCGACCATTAAAAGACGCTGCTTATTCGGTAACCACGGTGCCAAGTGTCAATGCGATTTCGCGATAAGCCGCGGTTAACTCGGCTGCACTCAACGCATGGAAGTGTTTGCCGCCACCAATCGTTGCGATTTCTCGCATCCGGGCTTGATCCGCACCGGATCCGAATGTGATCGTATGAATCCGGACACTTTCCGACGCCAAACGCCGTGCGATCGCGCGAGGCTCAGGCCCCCGGTTATGCAAACCGTCTGTCATCACAATCATCGTGCGTTCGACGAATTCCGTCGAACGACTTCGACTCATGATCGAAGCCCCCGCTTCCATCCCACGACTGATACTGGTGAACCCGTTGGGCCGCAGTTGTGAGAGCGTTGCTTCGATGCTGCTCAAATTTCGAGTGAGCTGAACGTCTTCACTGGCGGTGTCACTGTACGATGCCAGCCCGACTTCCTCTTCCACAGGAGTCGTATTCAAGGTGGACACGAACACTCCGATGGCGGCTTGCAACTCAGAGAATTTGCTGCCAGCCATCGAACCGCTGCGGTCAACGACAAGCACCACGTCACGTTCGATGTAGGTCGCCGCAGCCGAAATTCGTGGTTCGAAGGTATTGAACCCAAGTACGTTCCCAAAGAAGAGTGGAATTGCACCCGATGGCGAATCCGCCGTACGACGTCCTGTCACACGCACGGTATTCAATGGCGTGACACCTTCACGAAACTGAAACCGCCCGTCGTTGTTTTCTTCACTACGACCGAATTGAAAATCGCCAGCTTCCAGCAGCAAGGGTTGCCCGTTGACCATATTCAATGCGGCGATCTCTTGCCCTTTGGCAATCGCCCTGTCACGATCAAACGTATCCGACAACTCCTGCGAAGCCGCCTGTGCAGCGGCATCGGTTGCCGAACGCAGCTCGGTTCGAGACAAATGCATGTGTGCGATATCAACCGAGAAAGCAACCGCCGCAATGAAGCCGACCAGCATGACAAGGATCAGCACCAACATCGCACCGCGACGTCGCGTCGCTCGTCGCCGGCGTGTCTTCGAAATCGCCGATTGGCGATTCGTGCTCGCGTCTCTCTGGCTGCATAAAGTTTGATTCATAGTCTCGATCATCGATCTATTCCCGAAGCATCACGACACGAGCGGTCAAGTTGCGATTGGTGATCCAGTCACCAGCCAACGGGCTGTTCACATTGGTCGGCGCGGAGACTTCACAGACGACCTGATCACCGCGATCGAGGCCTTCGACACCAGTTGGAAATTCGATGGTGTAGTTATTCACACCACGAGAATCCAAAATCGCTTGCGCTCGCGCGGTCGCGATCGCCGCCGTTCCGTCGTCTTTTGCCGCTTCACGAATCCCTTCATAACAAGCAACACTGATCGATTGCTTCAAGAAGATAAAACTCGATGCCTCGATGGCACCAAAGACCAACAGCACCAAAATCGGAAGACAGACGGCGAACTCAACCGCCGCCACGCCACTTCGTGCGTCTTTGCGATCACGCAATCGTGTTCCGGAAGGCGAGGAGCTCGAGGTCAATGAATTGGAGGACAATGAACCGGAAGTCAGAGAACCTGTCGGCCTAGGCATCTTGTTGTTCGCCTCCACGAGTGGGCTCGACATCGCCAGATTGAACCGCGTCACCGCGGCGGAGCTGCATCACATCATTGAAGTTCACAGCGATCTCTTGCCAGAAATCGTTTTCGCGAAACTTCAATGGCGGAACCGAGCGGCCGGCCTTGATGTCCTTGAGCGTATTGCGAAGACGCGTGATCGGACCAGCGAAGCGATGGCTAAGCTTTAACGTGTCCCAGACAAATGCCGGGATAAGCGCTGCGGTGATAATAAAGAACGGCAGAAACCGTCGTACCGTGTCGCCAAAGGTTTGGCCCCAATCGGCATCGGGCTGTTCAAACAATCGAATCCAACACGTCAGCGCGATCGTGTTGCAAACAAAAAAGAGAATCCAGTGCAGCGCGACGCGTCGAATCAGGCTGCCTTGAACCTCAGAATCAACAAGCGTACGGGTGCGTTTGGCGTGGACTGTGGCCATTTCATCAGCTTCAGTTCGTGGGACTCTGGCTCTGGGCGCAATCTCACGTGGCGCCATTTGCCTAGAAAACCCTAGGACACGAATTAGAAGCTGCCCGTCAAACGTGACGCAAAATGGTGGCGAACGATCGTTCCAAACCACACAACCAGAATCAACTTGACCGGCATCACGCTAAGGCACCAAGTAGCTTTTGCTAAAGACCAGCCACCAAAGCAACCGCCCGCACACCAATTAACCTTGCAATCATCGCACCGTCCTGGCCCATCGCGACGACAGACAAGACCGCGCCGTCGCCTTCGTGAAGCGACACCCACCACTTCGCCAAAAAGCTGACCTGCTCGTCAACGTTTGGCCTTCGACCTAAAACTAGCTGATCGATCGCGACTGGCAGGGCCTCCTGTCCGGAGACATGCTTCGCCAAACTGGATGCCAAATCCAACATTAAGTCAACGACCGCTGGCGACGTTACTGGCATGCCGATTAACTTGCGTTTGCCCCATAGTGGATCCGACTTACAAGCACGGTAGTCTGCGACCGCAACCGGCACTTGATCCAGCCCCAGATAGTCGCCGAACTTGATCTGCTCAAAGCGAGGCAATGCGGGTCCCCGGTATACGGGCGCATCCGACGCTGAGCGACATCGATTGCTTTCGCTCGATTCGGCTCGGCCCTGCCTGTTTCTTCCCACAGAGTCGATCACCTTCAACTCTTCGATCGAACAAGCCGGACATTCCAATTCATAAACCGGATGCCGATCGATCACACAGGACACATGACAGACATTGCGTTCCATCACGACGCCTTCACTATCGCGGTGATCTCGTCGCACCGTCCACATCCCATCAAGCTGCCGAGATGGCGATAGCTCAATCGCGAATGCATCTTCGCTTTGGCTAACTAAGTGTGAATGCACACGGACACCAGCGATCGCCGGCATGCAAGCTTCGCCTTGATTGTCCGCTTGAAACCCACGACAAGCCGCTTGTGCCATCAACTCAATCGACATCGCCAACGGTACGGCGGGAAAACCGTGAATGCGATAGTCTGCACAAAATGGGTCGTTTAATGGATCCACGGTAAACGACCACGTGTTTTCTTCAACAAACGATTTCATAAGACACAAATCAGGGCATCAACAACTTGTCGCTAGACCTCCATCAACTGATGGAAAACCTCCCGCGCGCATAAAAAAAGCCCCCGGTCCAGTACG
The DNA here is from genome assembly GCF_002251265.1 of Rhodopirellula sp. MGV. Taxonomy (NCBI): domain Bacteria; kingdom Pseudomonadati; phylum Planctomycetota; class Planctomycetia; order Pirellulales; family Pirellulaceae; genus Rhodopirellula; species Rhodopirellula sp. MGV. The sequence goes on from NZ_NPDI01000072.1 coordinate 111,999, forward strand.
AGATCCAAGGGGGGCGGAGGATAACGTGCTATCGGACCGGGAGCCGGTGGATGGTTGGTTCGACTGGACAACCTGCATCCTTGCGGTCGCCGGTCGAACACTGAAATAAAGCCAAGATGAATGAGCTCCCGCGATGCCCAATCGATATCCGTCTCGTGGTCATTCGCGTTGCGTCCGCAGCGACCGTTCACCATCAAGTGGGAAGGCGCCAATGCAGGATCTCGCCAGTCGTTTGGCTTTATCAACAACGTGGTTTGCGTCCTTCCCGAAGGTCGTTCGCTTGCCCTCGCTGCGATGGCCGGAGAATACGTGAGCCCAACGGCAGGGGTCAAGGCAAATCGATTCGAAGTCCAAAAATTGTTTCTTGAATCTATTTGCTATCAACAACTGATCCTGCACAGATTTCGGTGGTGTGGTATCGTTTGCGCCGCCAACTCAATGCGGTTGGTTTGGATCAATCACACGCTTTGTTTCAGTCGCATGTAACGATTGTCATTCAACGAATTCGCAACGCTCAGAAAATACGGAAATCAATTGGTCCGGTGTGCTGACGTGTGAAATAGTTGAAGTGTGAATAGTTATTGGGGCAGCCTCTTTTTCTTAACGAATCTCCTTCGGACAAAAGATGGAAACTACGGACACAAAAGACATCGCCACTGCGGCATCGCATGCACTTGCAACGAGCTCAGTGCCAGAACTTCGGACGTTGCGCGTCGACGAACAATGTGATGAACTTCAGCTTCATGGCAGCGTACGCAGCTTTTACCACAAGCAACTTGCTCAGGAAGCGATCTTTCCGCTTGCCTGTGGCAAACAAGTAGTCAACTACGTCGACGTGCAAAACTGAAGACACGACGAGAGTGCCGGGACAACGTACGTACCGGCTGACACGGGAAACGATATCAAGGTCTTCGCCGACCGCGGGCTCAACAAAACCGCCTCACCTCGTGACGCAAGACGAGCACCGCTACTTAAACGCTCAAGCCAGCACACACGAGCCCTGCATACGATAAAGACGTATGCATCGCCCTTCTCACAGCAACTCTGCTCTCGTGGCGAATCACGTGATCAGTGCACGGCGTGATCAGTGCACGGCGTGATCAGTGCACGGCGTGATCAGTGCACGGCGTGATCAGTGCACGGCGTGATCAGTGCACGGCGTGATCAGTGCACAACGACGCGTTGCTGAAATCGTTCAATCGACAACGCACGGCCATCGTCACCTGCTTCCACGATGGCACCGCAAAGCCTTACGTCGCCGGTCGCGACATGAAAGTGACAGGGCTCTGCAGTTCTTGTCGTGTGAATCACTCGCTCGATATCACGACCGATGATACTTTCGTACGGCCCACACATTCCGACGTCACATTGAAACGCGGTTTCGCCAGGCAAGATACAACTGTCGGCCGTTGGCACGTGAGTGTGCGTTCCAAGCACAGCCGTGACGCGTCCATCGAGATACCTTGCAAGACACTGCTTGTCACTGGTCGCTTCGGCGTGAACGTCCACCAAAATGTGATCGGTGTGCTCACCGACCTCGTCCAGGACTTCGTCGACGGCTTCAAACGGACAATCCACCGGCTTCATAAACACTCGCCCCATCAGCGAGACAATCCCCAGTGGCGAACGACCGGATCGCTTAATCAACGCCCATCGTCGCCCCGCGGCTGTCTTGGGATAGTTCGCCGGTCTGACGATCCGGTCACTTTTCTGCAGCGTCGAAATGATCTCTTTGCGGCGGTAGATATGATCGCCAAGCGTTACGCCATCGATCCCGTTGTCGATCAACAGATCAAATTGCTTAGGCATCAAACCTGATCCGTCGGACGCGTTCTCCGCGTTGGCAACGACGTAATCTAAGCTCAGTTCCTCGCGGATCCGCTGGACGTTTTGCAAGACCGCGTTCATTCCCGGCTTGCCGACGATATCCCCGAGGAATAAGAACTTCATAACAACCGGTGGTCACGCCCGAGGATAAGGAAGAATGATCGCATCGCGACATCGATCTGCGAAATCACCTTCACATGCCGCCAACGGTTCACACGCCAATAGAATTCGGTGGACCGACGTGATCGCGACCGGCGAAGGAGCGTGGATCGTAACATCTCTGCTGGAGCGAACTCAACCGGACGTCCAATACCAACGCCCAGCCATCGCAACCAAGGCCCAAGCGTTGCACGACTTCAGCGACCGCCACCACACCGATTCGGTGAACCACGCAAGAGTTTCCTTCGTTGGTGTTGCCACGAACCACTTCACGGCGAAAATGGTCACTCCGAAAACGGCACGACTCCAAACTTTTCAGCCGATCACGACACCAACCACTCGTCTCAACCGCACGCTGCCCACCACGAAGACCGACATGAACACCGCCGCTACGGCCACCGACCTTCCTACGTATTGCACCCAAACCGCGAAGAATGCCAAAAAGGCATCGGCTCAGCTGGCAACGCTCGACACCGCGATCAAAAACCGCTGGCTCAATGAATCCGCCGACGCACTCGTTGGCGCCGTCGACCGCATCGTCGCCGCCAACGCAAAGGACCTTGAAGCAGCCCCCGGATATGGGCTGAGCGATGCCGCGATCGACCGCCTGCGTCTGGACCAGACGCGTATCGAAGCAATCGCTTCGGCGCTCCGCGAAATCGCGATGCTGCCAGACCCCGTTGGTGAGGTCCTCGACGGGTTCACCCGACCCGGTGGCCTACAGATCATCAAAAAACGGGTCCCGCTCGGCGTCGTCTTCTTTATCTATGAAAGCCGCCCAAATGTGACTGCCGACGCCGCGGCGATTTGCGTGAAAAGCGGAAATGCCGTGATCCTGCGTGGCGGAAAGGAAGCCATCCACAGCAGCCAAGCGATTGTCGAACTGATGTGCGAAACCGCCGAACAATGCGGCTTACCACAACACGCCGTCCAACTGGTCAACACCACCGACCGAGCCGCTGTCGGCGAATTCCTTTCACTCGGGGAACTGATTGACGTCGCGATCCCACGCGGCGGTGAAGGGCTGATTCGCCGCGTGGCCGCCGAAGCCACCATGCCGGTGATCAAGCACTACGACGGGAACTGCCACGTCTATGTCGACGAAACCGCAGACCTCGAAATGGCCGCGAAGATCATCGAAAACGCGAAGTGCCAGCGCATGGGCGTTTGCAATGCCTGCGAATCGCTGGTCATCCATCAGGCCGTCGCCGCTAAATCACTGCCGCTGATCGCCGAAAAACTCGCCCAGCATTCCGTCGAGATCCGCGCGGACGAGCGAGCACAGAAGCACCTCACCGACTGCAAACCGGCAACCGAGGAAGACTGGGGGACCGAATACCTCGGCCCCACCATCAGCGTCGCCGTCGTCGACTCCATCGATGAAGCGATCGAACACATCAACCGCTACAGCTCGCACCATACCGAAGCGATCGTGACGAATACCCTCGCGGCCGCCGAAAAATTCACCGGCGGCATCGACAGCTCGGCCGTAATGGTCAACGCCAGCACGCGATTTAACGACGGCGGCGTGTTTGGCCTCGGCGCTGAAATCGGCATCTCCACCGACAAATTCCATGCCCGCGGGCCATGCGGCCTACGCGAACTGACGACCTATAAATACATCGTCAAAGGCGATGGCCACATCCGAACCTAAGGACCCGGACGAGCCTTATCGCTAAAGTTCCGCTATCCGGCGCTCGATCTAAAACCGGAAAGGACCGAAGCCTGGGCGAAATCACTGCTTCGCCCACCATTTAATGCGCCCCCAAAGCGGCAGAAATCCTGCCGCTCGCCCCCCGGATGCGTCTTGATGCCGGATCCCAGGGACGATATTCTTCTGGGCCCGAAATACAAATCACCATTTTTCAGATACACCTGAACTAGACAGAGCAATGGCACACAAGAAAGGACAAGGTTCGAGCCGCAACGGTCGTGACTCGAACGCTCAACGCCGTGGCGTTAAGAAATTCGGTGGCGAAGCAGTCAAAGCTGGCAACATCCTGATCCGCCAGTGCGGAACCAAATGGCACGCCGGCCGTGGCGTTGGCCAAGGCAACGACTACACACTGTTCGCTTTGGTCGACGGAAACGTCATGTTCGACCAAAAAGGACGCCGTATCAACGTCGTCACCGCTTAGTTCGAAAGCGGCAAAACCGGGAAATCGACTCCCGCAGCAATACAATCGCCGGCTGCACAGCATTTCGCAGTGCAAGCCGGTTTTTTGCTGCGCTGCACCGGACCTCAACTGCCAACGCAGCACAAACACCACCTGGGCACAGCCATCACCGGAACAGACTGAAACCAACACTGCTGAAGACCGGACCCCGGTGCAATCGGGAGCACTAGCCGGTGACCGAAGCGATCACGATCAACAGAACGATCGCCACAGCAATCACAGACGCCGCGATGGCAAGACGCGTGCCGTCAATCTCTCGAGTCTGCGGCTCCATACGGCGGCGAATCCGCTCAACCAGCTCACTTCGCCCAGCCGGAAAGACATGCTCCTCTGCTGGCAACAACGCTTCACCGTGGTCGTGGCGATAGGAATCAGCCACCTCCAGCATCACGGCCTGAACCTGACGCGCATTAAACGGGCGATCATCCGGCGCCTTGCGAAGCAGCTTCAAGATAATCTCGTCGACCGCAACCGGACACTCCGCGAAGTCCCGAACCGAAGGCGGCTTTTGCTTCAAATGCTGATCGAACAACTGGGCATAGTTTTCGCCCAGGAACACCTTCCGGCAGGTCAGCATTTCGAACATACAGCAACCGAGGGCGTACAAGTCAGCCTTTCCACTGACAGAACGATCGCCGGTAATCTGCTCCGGTGCCATGTACGCGTGCGTGCCAACCGTTACTTGACCAACGGTTAGATCACCCGCGGTTAAGTCGCGCGCGATCCCAAAGTCACCAAGCTTCACGACGCCGTCTGGCGTCAAAAACAGGTTGCTTGGCTTGAGGTCGCGGTGAACCACGCCGTGATTATGCAGACACTGCAGCGCACTACAGATTTGACGAGAAATCTCGACGACGGCAGTCCAATGAAGCGGACCACCAGACTCCAGCAAGTCGGCAATGGTGCCCCCGGACACCACTTCCATTGCATAGAACAGCGACTGGTCGCCGTCGTCACGGCCGCCACCAAGATAGGCGACCACGTTGGGGTGCCGCAGTCGCTCCATAATGGTCATCTCACGCTTGAATCGTGCGCGAATCAGCGTGTTCTGACTGACCTTAGGATGGAGCTTTTTAAGCGCGACCTGGCGCCCCGATTCTTTTTCCGTGGCCAGATAAATCGTGCCAACGGTTCCGACGCCTAAAACATCGCCCAGCTCGTAATCAGTGAGCCGGTCGGCAGGCATTAGGCACCCGCGATGTCGGTGATCTTGACGCGAGTGAACAATTGGCGGTGACCAATTCGGCTCTTGCTGTGCTTACGGCGACGGAACTTTTGCACGTAAAGCTTTTTGCCTTGCTTTGCACCAACGACAGAAGCGGTGACACTTGCACCGTCAACAGTCGGGGCGCCCAGCTTCAATCCCGCGTCACCACTGACAGCAAGGACTTTGTCAAAAGTCAAGCTTTCACCGGCGGGGGTTTCACGATAGTCCAGGTCAACTTCCATGCCTGGCTCGACGCGGTACTGGCGACCGCCGTCAACGATAATGGCGTACATTTATCTCGTTTTTTAACCGAGGGCGTAATTCTGTTCGATTTCGGGCCCCAGAGTGTATCGACCGACTGCAGGTGCGTACAGGGCTAATTCACCGGTATTTTTCGGCTGAAAACGCTCCGAAATCAAGCCCAAAACCGTTTCCCTGCGATCATCACCCCGCCGATGGCCTAGATCTTCAAAGCCACCCTATCCAACGGGCTGGCAACGCACACAATTGAGTTCGAGGGCTTGCCGCCCTCGCCAGCAGGGATCCTCGCTAAACTGCACTCGCGACCAACACCTTCACATCATTCGGGCAATTGATAATGACCAGCTTGACTGACCTGACCGCATGGAAAAAGCTGACCTCCCACCACGATTCGATCAAATCCAAGCACCTTCGTGAGCTCTTCGAATCGGACAATCAACGCGGACAAAAGTTCTCGCTCGAAGCCTGCGGGATCTTCCTCGATTACTCGAAGAACCGAATCACGAGCGAAACCGTCGAACTGCTGCTCGCACTCGCCCGAGAATCAAAGCTTCCTGAACGGATCGAAGCGATGATGACCGGAGAAAAAATCAATATCACCGAAGACCGAGCCGTCCTTCACACCGCCCTTCGCGCGCCGGCCGATGCCGAGGTACTCGTCGACGGCGAAAACGTGATTCCAGAGATCCACGCCGTTCTGGACAAAATGAGTGCCTTCTGTGATTCGATCACCTCTGGCAAATGGACGGGGCACACCGGAAAGCCCATTCGCAACGTCGTCAATGTTGGCATCGGCGGATCAGACCTGGGCCCCGTCATGGCCTATGAAGCCCTGCGCCACTACAGCAACCGCAACCTGACGTTCCGCTTTGTGTCGAATGTCGATGGCACCGACTTTGCCGAAGCCACACAAGACCTCAAGGCCGAAGAAACTCTCTTCATCATCGCGTCGAAAACCTTCACGACACAAGAAACCATGACCAACGCGCACACCGCGCGAACATGGCTGCTCGACCAACTCGGTGCCGACCAATCGGCCGTTGCCAAACATTTCGTCGCGCTGTCGACCAATGCTGACGAAGTCTCCCAATTCGGAATCGACACCGACAACATGTTCGGTTTTTGGGACTGGGTCGGTGGCCGTTATTCAATGGACAGTGCGATCGGACTGTCGACAATGCTCGCGATCGGCCCGGATGGCTTTCGTGAAATGCTGGCCGGATTCCGCGAAATGGACGAGCACTACCGCACCGCACCACTCGACAAAAACCTGCCAGTGCTGCTGGGACTGCTGACCGTTTGGTACACCGACTTTTTCGGATCGCAAACCACCGCCGTCTTGCCGTATGACCAGTACCTCAAACGCTTTCCTGCGTACCTGCAGCAACTGACGATGGAAAGCAATGGCAAGTCGATCACACTCAACGGCGACCACGTCGACTACGACACCAGTCCGATTTACTGGGGCGAACCCGGCACCAACGGCCAACACTCGTTCTATCAATTGATCCACCAAGGCACGCACCTGATCCCCTGTGACTTCATCGCTTTCGCAAAGTCACTCAATCCGCTTGGCGATCACCATGACAAACTGACCGCCAACGTCTTTGCACAAGGCGAAGCACTTGCGATGGGTAAAACCAAGCAACAGGTACTCGACGAAGGCACCCCAGAGGAACTCGCCCCGCACCGTGTTTTCGAAGGCAACCGCCCGTCCAACACATTGCTGATCGAAAAACTGACGCCAGCCGTGCTCGGCAAACTGGTCGCACTCTACGAACACAGCGTCTTTACCCAGGGCGTCGTGTGGAACGTCAACCCGTTTGATCAATGGGGTGTTGAACTGGGCAAAGTACTTGCCAAAAAGATCGTTCCCGAACTGCAAGCTTCAACCGATTTGGCGCACGACAGTAGCACCAACCAACTGATCGAGCGTTACCGATCGCTGAAATAGATCAGCCTGCAGGGGTTAAACTTGGCAACCAACCTTGGCCGGACGCGAACAGCACATACGCGATCGCCCCGGCCACTTGGATCAACATGATCGTCCCGCCAAGCTTCAAGAACGTTCCCCAACCGACGTGCACGCCAGCCTCTTTCTTGAGCGCATAGATCGCGATCACGCACGAAATCGATCCGATCGGCGTGCCATTGCCGCCGAGGTTGCAACTGATGATCAATGTCCACCAAAGCGTCTCGATCGAAACGCTCGGATCAGCCGCAATGTCTTTCACGATCGGGATCAATGTGGCAGCCACCGGAATGTTGTCCACAATGCTGCTGGCAATCGCCGAAAAAACACCCAATAGCGGCACCAACAAAACCATCTTGTTGTCCGAAAGCTGAACCACTTGCTGCGCCACCCACGCCAGGGCACCTGTTTGCTTCACGCAGCCAATGATGATGAACAAGCCCATGAAAAACAGAATCACAGTCCAATTGACTTTGTGAATCGCGTCCTCGACTCCCTTGCCGGCGAACACCAACGCGGCCGTTGCACCGACCATCGCGATAAAGTCCATCCCAACGTCAAGCTGCTGCGCGAAGACAAATCCCACGACAGTCAACAACAGGATCGTCGCGCTACGCACGAGCACCCGCTTGTCCTCCACCATCGCCCATGGGTCAAACGTCTCGATCTGGCTTTTCAGTTCTTGGCGCTGCTCGTCGGTCTGTTTCCAAGGCAAGTCGTTTTGGAAAAACAACCGCAGGATCACTACCGCCACGACCAAACTGACCACCGCATAGGGCAGGCTGACCTGCAAGAAATGCGCGTAGGGAATCCCAGCAGCGGTCCCGATCATGATGTTCGGCAATCCGCTCGCAAATGTCGCGATTGCACCGCTGTTCGCACAAATCGCGACACTCAGCAAGAACGGCATCGGCTTGTAATTCAACGACCGACAGATCACCAAAACCAGCGAAGACAAGATCAACATCGCTGGGACAATGGTCAAAACGGCGACAAACAAGAACGTCACCACGCACAGCGTCAAAAACAACTTCGTCGCCGAACCACCGGTAAACCGTACGATGTACATCGACAAGAAATGGAACAGCCCGCTTTTGCCAACCACATCGACCAGAATCCCGGTTCCGATGATGACCCCAAAGATATTGAGATCCTCTTTCAAGAACTCGTAGATCTTGGGGTATTCGAACAAGTGCAGCGCGAGGCCAAGAATCACCAGCACGGCGGCACCGCTCAACGCGGCAACCGTTTTGTGAAATCGCTCCACAGCGACCCCGACATAGGTCGCGCACATCACCGCCGCAAACAACAACATCACCCCTGGCGATGCCGGCTCGATCGCTTCGCCCTCCGCAGATGACGCAAGAAACAAGGTTGCGGCAAAGGGAAGCTCGGTCATCGCATCAGGACTCGATATTCGTGGGCAAAAGCAGCAGTCTCGGTTGTGTCGTCAGCCGAACATCCTAGGGCGGAATCACGATCACGTCGACTCAGGATTACTCCTCACCCTTGGGAACCTGCAATCCCATTTTGCGAGCCCGCGCCGCCCAACGCTTTCGAGCAACCTTCTGCATGTCGATGCTTTTGTCGTGCTCGTCAACGATCTCCAACCCAAGCAGGGTCTCGATCACGTCTTCCAGAGAGACGATTCCTTGCGTGCTACCGTATTGATCGGTGACCAATGCGATATGCTGGCGAGCTTCGATGAACTGATCGAACGCCGCCTTCGCACTGGTCCCACCTTCCATCGTAATCATGTCGCGACGCAATTCGGACAGCTTCACGTTGTCCTCATCCTTCGCTGCGGCAAGCAATAATTCCGACCGCATCACAAACCCGACGACGTGGTCAAGGCTGCCGTTGTAAATCGGAATTCGCGAGACAAACAGCTCTGTTTGCTGCTCCATCACCTCGCCAACTGTCAACGATTCCGGGAACGCGATCACGACCAATCGTGGTGTCATGATGTCGGCCACAGTGATTTCAGGAAATCGCATCAACGACAGAAACAGCCGCGACTCGCCTTCTTCCAACACGCCCTGCTCGGCGCCGATTTCCGCCATCGCGCCGAGCTCTTCTCGGGTCAACGTGTGGTGCCCCTTGCCTCCCGACAGCAACTTGGTCAGACGCTCGCTCAACCAAACCAGCGGATACAAAACCCAAATCAGCACCATCACCGTTTGGGCAACGATCGGGCCAAGGCTTCGCCAGTAAAGCGCACCCAAAGTCTTGGGGATGATCTCGCTAAAGATAAGGATCAGCAACGTCATCACGGCACTGACCACTCCCACCGAAACGTTTTCCATTGCCACGGCCGCTTGTGCACCGACCCCCGCCGCACCAATCGTGTGCGCGATCGTGTTCAGACTCAAGATCGCCGCCAATGGTCGATCGATATTGCTCTTGAGCGACTCTAGCCTCGCCGCGTCAGTAGGCTTTCGCTGGGCCAGCGTCGCAATAAACGAAGGGGTGATCGAAAGCAGGACCGCCTCGGCGATACTGCAATAAAACGAAAACCCGATCGCGACAAACAAGTAAACAAACAGCAATACCATCGGTCTCGGCCAGTATCAGCGGAATGAAATAGCTGATTCAAAGCTACCGAGATCCCCATAAAAAAACCACCCAGGTATGGCCTGGGCGGTCTCTAGTGTTCGATTCTCGCACCCGCGATCAACGTTTGCGACGCCGCGATACAACAAGCCCCGCTAGCCCAAGCATCAAAACGCACGATGAAGGCTCCGGAATTGCTGTAACCGACAAGCTTGCTGCGCTGGGGCTGACGCTAAATGGCAGAGTCCCGAACTCCGCGTCAAACACTGCATCAACCGTTAACGACGCATCTGCAGGACCGGTGGCATTGAAAAAGACGGTGACCAATCGCACCGTTTCCCCCAACCCAATATTCAAACCGCCACCCGCTACCATGTCCCCATCGGTCGCGCCCACTTGAACGTTGGTTTCGCCGGTAAACGGCGGGGAGAAAGTAACCTCCAGCTCTGGTGCGTCAAATGTCACACCTTGGAAATCAAATGTCGGATCGCTGAAATTAAGCGTCATGTTGTACGAACCGATTTCTTCGCTGGTCCCTGTCGCGGTCGCGAAGATACCTAGCGAATACTCGCCAGGACCTGAAAACAACGTCGATTCCCCGCTGAATACCAAATCTGCGTGGGCCACAGACGGTGCCGTCAAACAAGCGAAAAGACAGATCAAAGAGAGGTATTTTGACATCGATATGCCGAGATAAGTTGACTTCTTCCAGATAAGCAGCCCAACAACGGTTCCGGCCCCAGGCTAATCAGACTGCGATTCGCCTCAATTGAATTCACTGCTGGCACCAGGATTTTAAAACAGTTCCCCGATCGCTTGGTCGACTTGAGCGGCAAGAACCGGCGGTAATTCGTCGAAGTTTTGAAAATTGATCAATCCGACATCGTTCCCCAAGATGCTGCCATCGGCGGTAATGTCAAAGAACGGATCATAGGTGTTGCCGCGAACGTTCGCCGCCCCCCCGAACGTTGTGAAGTTCCGCAGGTTCGCCAAACCGACATCGTTCCCCAACACCCGACCGGAACCTTCGCCATCACCCGGCAACACGTTGATCGCTTGCGAGAATGAATCAGCCAACGTGTTCCCCGCGAGGTCTATCACTCCTGCGGCATTCAGATTCAATTGCAATCGATCGATCCCGGTGGTCGCTGCCCCCCGATCCGTCTCGGGCAGTCCGAACGCAGATGTCATTGAAATCGTTGTCAGGTCGCCTTCGTGTGTAACCACAAAATTGCCGGCGTAGTCTGCGATCGAAACTCCGAGCAGCTCTAGATCCGTCGGTGCTGCGACCGTCTCGCTATAACGAATGTAGATCGTATCGACGGTGTACCAGGGAATCGTTCGCTCGACACCGATCACCGAGAACCCAAGTCCATTGTCAGGACCGGAAGGACCGGTGTCATCGACGCTGTCAATAAACGTTGGCGTCCAAGGAAAAGCCCCGCCCACGCATGCGACGATCACATCGACCACCGTCGGCGCTGTTGTATCTGCAGGTGTGATTGTCGTTGTTGCCGACGCGGTGTTATTGGTCAAATCATCTTCGGTTTCACTGTCATCGACAGTCGCAACCGCCGATACCGTCGTGGTCCCCGCCGCGTCGTCAGCAACCGTTGCCGCAACGCGATAGATCACACGATCGCCAGGCTGCAGATCAAAGACATCCGCAATGTCGCCAGCCCCGTTTGTCACCGAGTTGCCTTGCCCATTGACCACAAACGCACGTCCGAAAGCGTTTCCAACGTCGCCAGCTAATGCGTAAGGCGCACCAAAGAGCACGTCGTCAAATCCGTCGCCATTGATGTCGCCGGCAAACGCACCGCTGAACGGCACATCGCTCAAGTCGGACGCCTCGATTTTGAACCCATTCGTCCCATCGAACGCCAACGGATCGACCGACGATGCCATCGTTTGGTCATTCCCAAAGACAACAAACCCACCAACCAAATCGGCATTCGCAAACACAGCGTCGCTCAACCCGTCACCGTTGAAATCGCCCGCCTTTCCCGAGTAGACCTGATAGTCAAACGGAAGGACGAACCCGTTCGATCCGTCCAGCGTTGTCAAATCCAAACCGTCCAGTACCGAATCCGTACCGAACACAACATAGGCATTGGAATTGAACCCGTCGCCATCGACGACAACCAGATCAGACAGTCCGTCACCATTGAAATCACCCAAGCCATTGCCATCGATCCCCAGCGTCGGATAGTCCGCGCCGTAGATCATAATGCCTGTCGATTCGGTAAGCGAATCCACACTGACAGATGCCCCCAGTTCGTCGCCGCCAAAGATGACGTAAGCCAAACCGGGCTGAAAGTCGGAATAGAAAGACGACGCGGTAACCAAGATGTCATCGATGCCATCGCCATTAAAGTCATTGATACCGGCAACGCTTTCACCAAGGTTCGCTCCGATCGCATCGGTCGTGATTTTAAAGCCGTTTGCCCCATCAAGACTGGAGGGGCCAATCACTGCCTCCGAAAACGATGGCGCACCATAGATCACAAAAGCTTTGCCTTCGGTTCCCGAAAACAAATCGCCGGGCGCACCGAGAATAACATCATCGTACCCGTCATCATTGACATCGCCGGCGCCGTCCAAATTCGCGCCCAACAAAGCCCCTTGTGCTTCGCCTTGAAATACGAACCCGTTGGTGCCGTCGAGTGTGGCGACATCAAAGTTCGCGCCGAACGTCGACGAACCAAAGACGACGTACGCCTCGCCAGCAGAGGACAGACCATTTGGTTCGGCTGTGGAGTGCCCCAACACGACATCCCCGATCCCGTCGTCGTTGAGATCGCCGACACCCGCGACGTTAATCAAATTGCCGGTGCCATCGAAGCCGCTGAACACGAAACCGTTCGAGCCATCGATGTCATCCAGATCAATCCCCAAATCAAATCCGTCTGACGATCCATAGATCACATAGATCGCGTTCGAAGCGCCCACGGCAAAGTCATCGATGCCGTCGCCGTTGACATCGCCGATTCCTGTGACCGGAGAACCTGATGGCGCCGCCGCGTCAGCACCACCAACGCTGAATCCCGTCGTCCCGTTGATGTCTTCGAGTTTGATCGTCGCCGGAATCGTTCGCTGGACTTCTCGTTCCCATTGCACATCGATCAATCCGGCATCAAAACTCACAGCCAGCTCGGTGTTCTCTGCCGACCCCGGCCCGGCGTTTTCGAAGGTGACTTCCGATGTAAACGCCTGCCCGGTTAGCACTGGCCCTGCGGCCTGACTGATCGCGACAGACACATCCACACTACCGGCCACTTCAATGGCTGCTTCGTTTGCCGCAAACTGACTTTGGCTAGTCAACATCTGGCCTTCGCTTTCGCCAGACGACATCGCACGAAAGGCTGGGCAGGCACTTCGCCCATCGTCGGTGACAATCACCTCACCGAACTTTGCTTGTTCGGCCGTCGGCAACTGCTGCAAAAAGTCTGCGTCGGCGGCCAGCATTGAACGCGATTCCAGCGTTTGGATGGCCTGACCTAACTGACGGCGTTTGCCAGCCGGACGATGACGTGCAACTGCAACACGTCGCGAAAAGATGCGAAGCGACATAGAGAAAACGTTTCAATGACTTCTGTGGGGGGCCAATCCGTTGCTTGGATTGCCGTACGGTGCGCGATTAGCTGCCTGGGACACCGAGCGCAGCCCGCGACGATAATTGCGGCGAATCATGAAGTCAAATACTCGCCACCGCCGCTTGCTAACGCCGCTCGCCAACACAGTGCACTCAGTGACGTGCAAGCCTGCCCATCAGAGGGAGCAACTCTTGATAGAGATCATCGACCGGGTGATGCCCACATGAATCACTTCTTAAAACGAACTGACGGTCCACCAAATGAAACCCGGGAATCTTTTCGTAGGTCGCTCGGTTGAGCATCGCGGCTGTCCCACGCAACACGATCTGGTTTCGCCGGCGGTCAAAATGAAAATGACTGGCCCACTCCGAAACCTCTTCGGCCGTCGGTGCTCGATTGCCAGCCCCATACAACAGCACTTGTACGAACACGACATCCTTTCCCAATTGAACGCCCGCGTATCGTTCGCTGTACGTTTCAATCGACTCTAACTCCCGTTGTACGCTGCCACCCGCATACGCTCCCACACGGGCACCGCCGGAAAACGCCTGGCACCCCTCACAGGAGGAGGCAACATACTCCACCAAGATCACTTTGCCTTTGAATTCTGCCCAACGGATCAAATCACCGTTTTGGTCGGCGAGTTGAAGCTCTGGAAACGGCTGTCCCTTTACAGGCGGCCAGTTGCCGACCACCACCGACGGCTTCGCCGATGCCAGTGTGACGGCGTCATCCAACCAACCTTTGACGGCTTCTCCACTGACCCCCTGGCCGGATCCGAACGACACGGCCCGTTTGGTTATCACGATCGAAGCGGCGGCAACAATAATCGCAATCAAAAGGAGACAAGGTTTGAACGTTCGGCGCATAACAGACAACGCTCCAGCGATGGTTGGTTCACAAGAGGGGGCTGTTTAGAACGTAGCTCGTCTAAAGCGAGCACGTTCGTGTCGGCAGATACAAGAACGAAATCGTCGCGCTGGTATCCATGTCCGAGGACGCCGTCGGGATGAAAATCTGCTCCCCAACAGCAATGCGATTGGGATCGGGAAATTTGCGACGAAACGCTGCGTTGTTGGGATCGTTGTAAATCTTCCGCCAATCAACACCATGATCTCGCCCAATCAGTGACAACGAATCACCCTTTTGAATCGTGTACATCCCGGCGACCTCGCGAAATAGCCAACCGGACAATGACCGCCACTCGATCGCCCCACGCCGAGGCGGCCACGGGTCATAGACCTTAACTCGATCGCCATCGATTCCGGCAATCACAACGATGTGCTGGTCGCCGTTGACCCACAACGGGCCGTGCAGCCGCAACATGATTTCGATTTCACCAGATGCCGAAGATGAGGCTGGCATCTGCGGCTCCTCGCGAAGCCCCAATCGCTTTGCCATTTGCAAAATCGCCGGATTAGTAATCCCAGTGTCCGCATCACGAATTCGTCGGCAACGCTGATCGAGTTCCGGCGGGATCAAGTCCGTGAAGCTTTGACGACAGCGATTCATTTGCCAGTGGACAATCATGCGGGCACTCGCGTACCAACAGGACCAATCCAATTGCTGGGGAATCAGCTTCATCCCGGGGACTTCATACCTTGCCATCTCAAACTCCAAATGCCGCTTTATAAACTCAGGTCACTACTAACGCGAAATCGGCTGGCCTAGCCTGCACGCACTTCCAAGCGAGAAAACCTGTGATTCGTTTCGTGCTTTTTCAAACAATCCTAGGACGCGTATAATCCGGCGGCACACTCCTCCCCGCAGGCAATTCGACGAAGTCAACATGCAATCTCGCCCCAACACCTCTGGCCCCTTGGATGCCAGCGATTGCCGGACCGGTCAACGGAATTGTCTGCTCTACGCGGCTTCACTCATCGCGATCCTGCTATTCGGGGTCCCCGGTTGCAAAAAAGACCGACCACCGCAACCTCCAGAACCGCCGATCGATTCGCAACCAGAACTCCCGTCAGCTCAAGAAGAAGCTGCCGTAGCATCGCCGTCACCGTCGCTTAGTCGCGAACAGCAAATCGATCAAGCTCTCGCGGCGCAAGACAACGGACAATTCGACAAAGCGATCGAAAGCCTACAGCAACTGCTGCTTCAGGACCCGCACGATTACGTCGCGATGTTCCACATGGCAAACGCAGAAGCCGGCCGTGGGAACCTGAAACGCGGGATCGATCTGCTTTCCGAAATCCCACCAACCGATCCTGACTCCGGGTTGCCCGCTCTCGGTGTTGCCGCCGATTGGTCATTGCAGCTCGGCGATTTTTCAACCGCCGAGCAACGCTACCGCCAAATCTTGCAACTGCTGCCACAGTTTCAAATGGCGCGACGGCGACTTGCGTTCTTGCTCAACCGACAAGGCCGACGTTTTGAAGCCAACCAGTTGATTCGCGAACTGTGCCGCGCCGGCGATATCATGCAAGACGAACTGTTCAGCCTGATCGTCGAGACGGACGCAATGTATGACGCGCCTCAGACGCCAAATGATCCGTCGTCAACTTTGACCGTCGACGAAGGCGAGCGACTTTACTGGCCTATCGGTCCGCTCGGTGAAGCACGACACCAATTCACCGAACAAAACTACGAGTCGGCGTTGTCGCTGCTACGTCCCGTGATCGAATCCGGAAACGCCTCGCCCGCAACACTGGCTTTCTATGGGCTGGCACTCGTCGAGGGTCAACACGAAGACGAATTCCAAACGTGGTTGGCAAAGGTCACCGATCGCACGAAAGCGTTCCCCGAATACTGGGCCGCGATCGGTTTTCACCTCGTACGCGAAACCGAATACGCTCGTGCCGTAGGCGCGCTCGCTGAAGCGATCCGCTTGGACCCTACTGACAACCGGAGCGTCCGCCGACTCATCCAGTGTTTTCGATCCCTTGACGATGAGCCCGCCGAGCAGGCATTCCAAACTCGATATAAAGCGCTCAATCGCGTCATTACCCTCGGAAATGACATTGCCGCAAGCAGCGATGCAAACACCGAAAAGATGAATCAACTCGCCGATGAGTTGGTTTACTTGGGCAGGCCTCTCGAAGCCATTCTTTGGAAGTCGCTCGCCGTAGGTGCCTCTCCTGATCCGCAGGCACAACTGCAACAGCTAGGAATCTCGCTAAAACAAATTGCGAATTCTCCAGATGCGTTTTCCTCTACTTCGCAACGTTGGTGCGGTATCGATTTGTCCGAGTTTGACAAACCCGATCTCTCCGCTTCCGAATTTCAAATCGCCGACAAAGGCGTCACCGAATCGGGACAAGCTATGCCTTGGACGGATTCCAAAGCATCCTTTCGAAACATTGCTTCTGCAATCGGCCTCGACCAAACCTATCGAGTCGCAACAACAGAGAAACGAAAAGCATTCGCCATTTACCAGCAGCTCGGCGGAGGCGTCGCCGTCCTCGACTATGACCTCGACGGATGGTGCGATCTGTATTTCGCGCAAGGCGACGCGGCCCCACCCCAGTTTGTTGCCAAACAATCCGACACGCTCTATCGGCACACCATCGGTGACCATCACCGGCTCATCAACCAAACCGACTCGGCTCAATTAACGGAATCCCAATACACCATCGGCGTCACTTCCGGGGACTGGAACCAAGACGGTTTTCCTGATCTGGCAATCAGCAACATCGGCACGAATCAACTGTTGATCAATCGAGGCGACGGCACATTCACCATGCAAAACCTCGATGCCGAACCAGACCACCTCCGCTGTGCCGCTTCTTTGGCAATGGGTGACATCAGTGGCGATGGGCTACCCGACTTAGTTGTGCTCAACTACGTCCGCGATCCCAATCTCGCAAAACTCCCTGAATTGGATAGCGCAGGAAACGTCACCGCTTCGCTACCACCATTGGAATTCAAGCCGGCACATGACGTCTTGTATCAGAACGCACCGACTGGTCTGCCTTCGGCGGCACCACTCGGCGACACTCCCGAAGATGCCTGCACCGGCCTGGGAGCAATCATCGCTAACTTCGATCAAGACTCAACAAACGAACTATTCGTCGGCAACGATGCGTTGCAGAACCAACTGTGGAAAATCAACAGCAATGGCACCTATGACGACTTGGCGATTGCGACCGGTTGTGCCTATGGAGCACACAGCTTGGCGACGGCGGCGATGGGCATCGCGGTCGCCGATTTCGATCGCTCCGGAACCCTTGATTTCCATGTCACGAACTTCTCGAAAGAACCGGTCAGCCTCTACCTCGGTCGCGACGGAATGTTTCGCGACTTGAGCATTCGCTACGGACTTAGCCCAGACAGTGTTCCCATGGTCGGTTTCGGCACTCAACCGATCGACTTCAATAACGATGGCTGGCCAGATTTGGTTGTCGCAAATGGACATGTCGATGATTTGTCACATACCGGCGTCGCATTTGATCAACCACCACAATTGTTTGCGAACTACGGCGAAACGTTCGAGCTGATCGCCGCCGGTACGGATCCCTACTGGACGCGTCCCAGTCTCGGCCGCGCGGTCGCGATGCTGGACTTCGACCGCGATGGCAAACAAGACTTTGTCGTCACGGATCTCATCGACCAAGCAAGCGTGATGATCAACGAATCGGTGAGCGAAGGTAATTGGATTCAAATAAAACTCATCGGCACGACCAGTGAACGTGATTCGATCGGAGCTCACATCACTGTCATCAGCGGGGCACAGACCTGGCACC
Organism: Rhodopirellula sp. MGV; assembly: GCF_002251265.1. Taxonomy (NCBI): domain Bacteria; kingdom Pseudomonadati; phylum Planctomycetota; class Planctomycetia; order Pirellulales; family Pirellulaceae; genus Rhodopirellula; species Rhodopirellula sp. MGV. The sequence goes on from NZ_NPDI01000072.1 coordinate 130,442, forward strand.
AATGGGTCACCTCGGGTGACGGCTACCTTTGTAAGAACGAATCCGCAAATCACTTCGGCGTTGGAGCGGCAACAACAATCGATCAAGTCGTCGTTGAATGGCCCTCCGGCCAACGCCAAACGTTTACCGATTTGCCCATCAACCGCTCGTCGATCTTAATCGAAGGTCAAGCCTTTGAGGCAATTGACAAAAACGACTAATCCACGGTTTCAATTCTCTGACGGCATCGCCATCAGGCGTTCGGCCATCTCTGCGGCACGCTTTGAAACCACCGGGTCAACGGAGCGATAGAGCACCGACAGCGATCGATACGCTGGGGCATAGCTACCATCCACGCGAATTGCCTCGCGGAACAACTTCTCCGCGTCGGCTACGCGCCCCAATCGTGCCAGTGCGAGCGCCAGGTTGTAGTGATCACTCGCAACGCGACGAACTTGTGTCAGTTCACCCAAGAATCGCACAGCCGCAGGTGCCTGTCCAGCTTCCATCAAACCTGTGCCCAGCAGTTCGACAGCAGCTTCACGCGACCGGACCGGACGTTTTTCTAATTCGATCGCCTTACTCGCAAATTGCAGTGACCGCTCTTGCAACTCTTGTATCGTCTGGGACGCAACGTTTGTCGACGCAAGACGGTCCGCGCGAAGATGCTCCAAGCGTGCAAGCAGCGAATAGACTTCGGCATCACCCTCACCACCGTCGATCAAGCTTTCAATCGCTTCCGGCTCATTCCATCGATCGAGTAAGTCGTCACTCTCAAGCTTGTGGTCAATAGCGGCGTAAATCCGTGCCAGGCGATCGCTTCGTGCCAACTCCGCTTGCTTCAATGTCGTCTGGGTTTGGATCCGCCGGAACGGAGCCTCATCGAACTCAATTCGCTGTGGTACACGATCTTCGTAAACCGCAATCAGGTGACTGGTAGTGCTCGTGTGAGGCACCTCGCTGCCCAATGTCGGCATGTGACAGCTAACGCAATTGTTTTGGTTTTCAGTTTGTCGGGTTGCGACTTCGACCGAACAACCATGGTCTTGGTGACACTGATTGCACTGGTCTCGCCGGTAGGCCACCGGATCGTCAATCGGTGAATCCCGATGTGAATCGTGACAAGTCACGCAAGTCAATGTCTCGGACTGGACATAACAAGGACTCTTCCACATTTGATCAAAGTGTCCGACGAACACTTTGTCGAAATCACCGGCAGGCTCGGTCTTGTAATACAGCTGTGTTTTGGCCAGATCCTCCCCCGGTCGGAAATCCCAAATCGTCTTTCCGGGAGCCTGAACCACGGTCTTCGCTTGCAGGTGACACTGGGCACAAACCGATTCCAGCTGCACGCGTCCAAGTGTTGTCGGGTTCACAATTTTGCTGTTTTTGACAGATCCCGCCGACATCAAACTGCCGTCCACCGCTTGGCCGCCCGCGGATTGGTAAATGGCAACGTGCTCCTGACCAGGCCCGTGGCAACGCTCACACCCGATTGCCAACTCGTGGATTTCGGGCTGGTGCGGATTGTCGTTATTGGCAGTAGCCAAACCGGCATGACAGAACAGGCATTCGTCATCGATCATTCGACTGAACCCGCGTTGGCTGGCTTCGTCATACCCTGGCGCCATCCCGATATCGTCCAACTTCGCATACCAAGTCACTGGCGATTGAAGCAGGTACTCGCCGTCGCGAAGCAAGTACCCTTGGGCAAAAGCACCGCTGCCCATCACATACTCAACCGGAAACTCATTCACCTTCACCAGCTGATCTTGACCATCGCCAAAACGCTTCGATTCCCGATGGACGATCTCGTCACCCTTTTTGACGACCTCATAACGTCGCCAACTCGCCCGGTGTTCGATCACCCCATCAAGGGTGTGTTCCATCGCTTGGTCGATCTGACTGAGTGACCGGCTGTGATGGGTTCCCAAATAACTTTCGTGACGCTGCGGATGACATGACGCACAAACGGTCGTCCCGACGTATCCATCAGGCAGGTTTGCATGGGGAAACTCAGAAAGCTCACCGGAGGGATGGCTGTTTTCATCCACCGTGCTGCCGTTTCCATCTAAAAAATCCGGTTTTGTCTCGGACACCTCCTTGCCTACCTCCGCTGGAGGTTCTGAATTCGTCATTGAACGAGCCGCAATAGAGGGAGAAGCCTCCTTGTTCGTGTCAGTGCTCGACGAACAACCTGAGGAAGCCAAAACAAAAATGGCCAGCATCAGACCACAGAAAGACACCCTCGTTAGGTATTTGCGAACACTACATTCCATGCCATTGCCATACTGAAGCGGGGAAAAGCTCACTTAGTAGGATACCTTGCTCCTAAAAAACGCTCCCACCCATAGCGGTGCCTTGACGTTCTTTGAGGCAAATAAAAAACCTCGCCCACTGTCGCAGGCGAGGTTCGATTGTTTAACAACAGGTTGCGTCAGCAGACGCTTACTGGTTGAGGGATTCGTCGATCACTTCTTTCGAAGCACGAGTACCCATCGCACCCCACAGGCCGTATGGGCTGCCCTTCGCACGGTTGTAGAAACTCGGTGCGGGAGCTTGCTGGTTACCCGATTCGACAGAGTCGGTGATGAAGATGACCGCACCGTCGCCCATCAGGACGTGTGCACCACCTTGGTGACGACTCGAAGGCGACAACGTACCCGAGGTGTCTTGGTGTCCGGTCATGCAGTTTTCCGAGTTTGGCGGACGGATGGTCCAGCACATGTTCGAAGTTGCTTGATAGAACGCCCAGTTCATACCACGCGACTGACGGTCGCTGTGAACCTTTTGTTGGTCCGTGCAGTTCGCGTTCTGGAAGCACCAGAACAACGGGTTCTCTGGGTCCAGTTGATTGTTGTCACGGCACCAGGTTGGGCTGAACTGAGGACCTGCGGTAGGAGCTGGTTCCCATTGGCTTCCGTTGTTGACCGAAACAGCGGTACGACGGTCCAAGTCACCCAAGTCGGAGATGATTTCGCCCATCGCGACAGTGTTGGACAGACCGTCCAAGATGTCACGGAACTTCGCTTCACGACGAACACCGAAGAAACCGCGGTCGGTTGCCAGTGCACGTTGTGCACGCCAGCCGTCACCAGGGGTCAGGTTGTCGTTCTTGAAGTTACCTTGTTGAACGATGTGACACGAGTCACCCATGCAAGCTGCGTAGTTGCAACGAGCCAACGCAGGTTGGCCGGATCCTGGGTCGCTGGGGCAGCGAAGCATCGGAATCTCAGTTGCCCATGGCACGTATTCCCAAACGTCGCGTGGGCTTGGTCCCATCGCTGGCCAAGTACCGTTGTTTGCCGGAATGGTCGCACCAGGAGTAACCGTTTGACGGCTTGGGCTGCTGATGTGATCCCACAAACCTTGCTGTTCAAAAAACGGGGTCAGACCAACGTGAACGCTCAAGCATTCGTTGTTGGTGTTGTTCGAACCACGCCACCACTCTGGGCCACCTTGTTGGCCGGAAGTGTGGTCGATACCCGAACCACCCCCTGCCACTGGCAGTTGTTTGTATGCCGAGTGGTAGTTGTGAATCGCAAGGCCGAGTTGCTTGAAGTTATTGCTGCAAGACATACGGCGAGCAGCTTCACGGGCCGCCTGAACTGCGGGGAGCAGCAGACCAACCAGAATGCCGATGATGGCAATGACGACTAGAAGTTCCACCAGCGTGAAACCACCAGCCCGATTACGAGCTTGTCTCATTTAGAAGAATCTCCGAAAAGTTAAAACAAGAACATTAATGAAAAATGTTTCGCCATTAAGAAGGCGTAGGACTAAATAATTGCCCGCTTACATAGATTCGTCAATTGTGTATTCGCGCAATAGAAATTAGATCTTTTGCACGGGCATTGAACGTTGTCACCAACGACGGGCCAAAGATCACGCGAAGGTAGCCCAGGCTAGGGGAAGCCATACACTTCAGCAGAGATTCGCTTGCTAAAAGCGGTGCAACACTCTGGTAAACGCTCGTAAGGCAGCATAGTTCTGAATTGATGTTCGTCAGTGTGAAATAAACGATCTTTGCCGCTGTAGCTTTGCCTTCTTGACGCTTAACCTACGTTGCCGGTCTGTCCTGATACATCACATCCACTCGCAAACCCCTCTGTGATGCTGTTACATCGCCACTTACTATTTCGTTTGGTCGTATTGGCTTGCATGTCAACGATCGTGGCGTGCTCCCCCGAAAAGGGATCAGAAACAAGCACACAGGAGGGAAACACTGGCAATGATTCTCAAGTCGCTGACAACAAAAGTGCTGTGTATGAAATCCCCCCGGATGAACAGATGCGGCGGGCGATGCAGGCCGAAAATTGGAAGTTGGCTGATCAATCGTTGCGTGGCGCGCTGATCTCCTCACCGAACGATCCAGACCTTTTGACCGATGCAGCGAAGGTCGCCGCACTCAACAATCGCAAACGCGAGGCCGCCGACCTCTTGGTTCAGGCGCCGAAGCTGCCGACTTCACTCCCTCCACGCGAGTTGACTTTGCGATCCAAGCCTTGATCGATGTCGGCGAACTTTACAAAGCGATCGAGCTGCTCCAAACCTCGCTAGCGCGCCACCCCGATAACCTGAAGCACCGAAAAAACCTGATCGGCTTTCTCGGCGAAGCAGAGCGCCCCGAACTCGTCGGCAATCACCTTCAGGAATTGATCAAACGTCGCGCTTTCGACGTCCCGCTTCTGCTTGCGGTCACTGAAACGTCCTCACGACGTTACTCGTACAACACCGCGAAAATCCTGATGGAGCGGAACCCGTCGGACCATCGAGTCCGTTTGGGCGACGCCAAAGAATCGCTCGATACTCACGATGCCGTTCAAGCAGAAACGCTGCTACGAGAAATCCTAAAACATCATCCCGACTTCGCGCCAGCCTACGCCTTGCTTGGTCAAGCACTCATGGAACAGCGAAAGGTCGACGCAATCCCAACGTGGCTGCAACAAGCACCCGATGGTTGCAAACAACAACCGGCCTATTGGCTAACACTCGGTGATTGGGCCGCCGCCAACGATCAACACCCAGAAGCCGCACGGGCATTTTGGAAAGCAACCCAAATCGATCCGAACGACAGCAGTGCCTGGATTCGCTTGGTCGGTGTCCTACGTCGGTTGCAGAAAACGACTCCACCGGAGGACGCCGAGCATGTCAGTGAAGCTGAGATTGCCGCAATAGATCAACGCATCGAACTGTTGCTTAAACTCCGCGCCGTTTATTACGACTTCACCTGGGCAGGAAAAGACAGCCAAAGCGACGCGTACGCAATCGCAGATGTCTTGTTCTCACTCGGCAGAACCTGGGAGGCCGAGGCTTGGACCGCGATCGGAACAACGCTTCCCCGAGAACCAGAGAACAAACTTGCCCCGCTTCGTGCGAAGGTGTTGAAACGATTGAAACGTGATCCGAGTTGGATTTCGACAGCTGACCAACCCGCTTTGGCAATTGACCTTTCTCGATGGCCAGAAGCTGAACTCACATCGAGCTCAAATTCGAAACGGCCAAGCAGAATTCCAGTTCAGCCCTCGCATCAACACATCGTACTTCACGACGAAACCCACGCTCGCGGCCTGGACGGTTACGGCGCCAAGAACAATCCTGACGACGCGAAACTTGCCCCGTTGATTCGATCAACCGGTGTCGGAGGAGGAACCATTGACTATGACCTCGACGGTTGGCACGACCTACTTGTCATGGGAGCCGGGGGGACGATGCTGGAATCTGATTCAATCGCGAATGAACTGTTGCGAAATCGGAACGGCAATTTCGTTTCGGTCACGCCCCATGCCGGCGTTGGCGACAAAAGCTATGGACAAGGCGTTGCCGTTGGTGATTTCAACGAAGACGGTTTTCCAGATTTGTTCTTTGCAAACCTCGGCAAGAATCGTCTTTACAAAAACAACGGTGACGGCACCTTCACGGACAGCACCGAGCAACTGCTCGACAATCACTGGCAAGAGTGGAGCACTTGTGGAGCGTTTGTTGATCTCAATCGCGACGGAATAACCGATCTGCTGACGACGAACTATTGCCGCACCGTCAAAGACATGGACAAAGCCTGCCCTGATGAACATGGCGTTCCCGGACCCTGTCATCCATTGGTTTTCCCCGCCCATCGCGATCAGTTTTTCTATGGAACCGCCGAGGGCACTCTGATCGACCAATCTGACGCTTTGATCGCCGACGTTTTGCCCGGTCGCGGCTTGGGCATCGTGGCTGGAAGCTTGGACGGACAACAGCCCGGCGTTTTCGTCGCCAACGACATGACGCCCAACAACTACTTCACCGTGTCCTCCGATTCGAACTCACCTCTGATCGAAAGCGGTGCGGCGAGCGGACTGGCTGTCGATGGCCGCACCATCGCCCAGGCATCGATGGGGATCGCAACCAGCGACTTTGATCGTGACGGCGATTTAGATTTCTACGTCACGGGGTTCGGTCGCGAATACAACATCCTTTACGATCAAATCGCCCCAGGGCTTTGGCAAGATATCTCGAACCAGCTGGGTCTCGTACGACCAACGCTTCAATTGGTCGGCTTCGGCACCGAAGCGATCGACTTTGACGAGGACGGAATCGACGAATTGATCGTGACCAATGGCCACATCGGCGACTTCAACGAACCAGATAGCCTGCCCTACGCTCAGCCGATGCAAGTGTTCCGCCGCGGCGTGAGCGGAAGCTTCGATGTCATTGAGGACGATTCCTGGGACGAATACTTTCGCCAACCCCATGTCGGTCGTGCACTCTGGACCCTCGATGCCAACGGTGATGGCCACCGTGATGTGGCGGTGACCCACTCGTACGAACAAATCGCACTGCTGGTCAATTACTCCGATCATAACAATTCTCGAATTGCTTTTCGCTTAGTCGGCACGGATGCCAGCCGCGATGGTGTAGGAGCAATTCTAAGGTTTCGTTGTGACGGACAACCTCGCACACTGTGGTCGCTTGCCGGAAGTGGCTACCTGTGTAGCAATGAACCAGAACTTCGTGCGGGACTGGGTACGGCTTCGGAAATCACCGAACTAACCATCACATGGAATGACGGATCGCAACAATCGCTCGGCACGCTCCCCGCAAACCACGAATACCTGATCGTACAAGGTGACGATTCGGCATTCGTTCTGGAGTAGTCGCCCTTGGAATCTCGCTCATTGCAAACTCGAGGCTTATCTTTCCGTCGCGTCCCTTTACCGATCGTGATTCGATGGTATCGCTCGACGGTCACAATCATGCTGCTAGCGTTTGCACTCGTCGGCTGCACGTCGTCCAACGAGAATGCGCCGTCAAGTATCAACGCCAACTCCACTCCGGACGATCCGGTCGCGGCATTGAATGAAGCGATCGAACACCGAGAGTGGCAAACGGCGCTGCGAAGATCTAATGACGCCTTGATCGCCGCCCCTGGCAACCCCGACGTCTTAACGAGTATTGCCATCGCCAACGGCCAACTCGGAAACGAAACCAAAGCCGCCGACTTACTGGTTCAAGCGGTTGAAGCAGCCAACTTCGATACCAAGGGCGAACGCATTCAACATGCGATCCAAGCTCTAATCGCACAAGGCAGGCTCTACGACGCGATTGATCTGCTCGACAAAGTCGTCGAAGCAAATCCTCAAGCACACGCCTTACGCCGAACGTTGGTCGGTTTCCTGGGAGAAGCCCAGCGCAACGAAGAACTGCCGGTTCACATGAATGAACTGATTCGTGCTCGCCAATTCGATTTGATGCTTTTGATGGCGACAACCGAAACAAGTTTTCGTCGGTTCTCGTCGTCAACCATCGACCAATTGCTCCAGCGAAATCCCTCCGACTTGCGTCCGTTGCTCGGTCAAGCACAAACGCTACTCGAATCACGCGACGTCGCCGGCGCAGAATCGATCCTACGACGGATCGTTGCCAAACACACCGAGTTCGCGGCGGGACACGCACTCCTCGGGCAAGCAATTGCCGCACAAGGTAAAACCGACGACTTGCCGCGGTGGCAATCTGAATTGCCGCCACAGGCCACCGAGTACAGCGGATACTGGACCGCAATGGGCGTCTGGTCGATGGATCGAAAGCAAGTCCCACAAGCCATCCGCTGTTATGCCCAAGCGACGCGTCTGGCACCAAATAACAGCTACGCTTGGTCGCGATTGGCAGATGCCTTGGCAAGTCTTGATGACGGACTCGATGAATCTGAGCGAAAACTGATTTCCAATGCGATCGCTGACCGACGTGAAGCACTGCTGCAACTTCGCGAACGCTTTGCAAACTTCACCGACGGAAACCAACAAAGTCAAAGCGGTGCGACTCAAATCGCGCAGTCGCTGATGCGTTTGGGAAGAAACTGGGAAGCCGAAGCGTGGCTCGCCATCGCTACGACCTTGCCACAATCGCCAAGTGATTCGCTTACCGGCTTACGCCAACAAGTTCTCGACAAGCTTTCCGACGACCAAGCATGGCAAAGCTTACGCGAACACCCAGAACTGGCGTTTGAAATCGATCAATTCCCATTGCCCGCAGCTTCTGCCGGCTCGCTGGAAATCGGTCGAAGCGCACCGTTCGCTCCACTCGCAAGTCCAATCAACCTTCGCGACCAAGCAGAACAATGGGGGCTCGCGTTCTACGGTGAAGTCGGCGGACAAGTTCACGGCCCAAAGGTGCCGATCCATCAAACGTTGGGATGCGGCGGAGGCGTCTTTGACTTTGATAACGACGGACGCCCCGATGTGGTTTTTACCGCAGCTGGTGGGTCACTCGGGCTCCGCGATAGCCAGCCTGGTGAACTGTTCCGTAACCTTGGCGGCGAATTTCAATCATGCGGCAGTGTCTCAAGACTCTCCGACACTGGCTTCTCGACCGGTGTCGCCATCGGCGATATCAACGACGATGGGTTCGACGACGTTCTCGTCCTCAACCTTGGCCCCAACCGTTTGTTCGTCAACAACGGTGATGGGACGTTTCAGGACGCGAACGACTTAATCGAACACTCCGAAATCGCACAGTGGAGTAGCAGCGCAGCGATCGCGGATATCGACCAAGACGGGTTCAACGATCTCTTCGTCGTAAACTATTGCGATCAATCCGAACCGCTTGACCAACCCTGTTTTGACGCCCAGGGCAACGAAATCAATTGCTATCCGCTGCGATTTCGAGCTGCCAATGATCATTGTTTTCGAGGAACAGCAACAGGTTCGTTCGAAGATGTCAGCAAGACTTGGATTCGACCGGCAACACCAGGCCGTGGACTCGGAATCATTTCGGGACGACTCGATGGCCAGCACCTGTCGACCTATGTGGTCAACGATGCATCGCTGAATCATCACTATCGATGGAACGATGATCAACGTCCCCCGATGTCAGAAAACGGGATCTCTAGCGGACTTGCCGTTGACGCACAGTCACTCGATCAAGGTTCGATGGGGATTGCAAGCTGGGACTTTGATCACGACGGCGACTTGGATTTTTATGTCACAGGTTTTGTCGGTGAGTACAACATTCTTTACGAACAAAAGTCACCTGGACTGTGGGCAGACTCCACCGCTAGCGCTCAACTGATTGAACCCACACGGTCCAAAGTCGCCTTCGGGACCGAGGCAATCGACCTTGATAACGATGGCTATGAAGAACTGCTGGTCAGCAACGGACACATCGGTGACTTCGGCGATCGCACGTCGCCTTACGCGCAACCGTTTCAAGTCTTTCGCCAATCCGCCCCAGCCAAATGGGACACCATCGACAACGAAACGCTCGGCGGCTACTTCCAACGGCCTCATACCGGCCGCGCTTTATTTTCGCTGGATGCAAACAGTGACGGACGAACCGATTTTATCGTCACGCATGCGACCGAACCCGTGTCCCTGGTGATCAATGAGTCCCGGAACGCGAATCGACAAGTCACGTTCCGCTTGGTCGATACGAAACAGACCCGCGATGCTGTCGGTGCGAAGTTGGACTTCCAAATCGGTTCGACACCAGATCATCGAACTCTGTTTCGACTGGCAGGTGGCGGTTACCTGTGTAGCAATCAAGCGATTCTAGTCGCCGGCGTCGGCACGGCATCCGAGATTTCGAACATCACCGTGACATGGCCCGATGGTGAAATACAACACCTAGGAACACTTGCGACAAGTGCCGAATACTTGATCGTTCGTGATCAAGCGGCAACGACACTGAACCGTTTTACCCACCCGGTCACCAACAAATAAACGGGTCCAAGCAAACGCCTGAACCCGTCCCAATTGTTGAAGCGATGCGGCAACAGATCAGTTGCCGGGGCGGCTGCCGCTATTCTTCATTGCAGCTTCGTAGCCAGACTGGCTTGGCAATTCCGATGTCGGAACAGCATTTTCTGGTGGTTTGGTAACCGCTTCGGTGTGTCCGCCGCAACCAACGCTGGTTACGGACAGAGAAGCGATCGCAACACAAGCGAGTGCCAACTTTTTCATTGCCTACCTCAATGGTTTCAAGATGAGAAAAAGATATCGATGCGGAGAGTCAACAACCGGTAACGCGATGACTCATTTCGCATTCATCATTTAGATGGGTGCTAAGGCTGTCACGTGACGACTGCCTTGGTGCGCGATTGAAGTATAGCCAGCGATCCAGTGTTGACCATTGGCCCCGATGATCGGCACGGAGGGGAAAATCATCCACACTGATCCCGATCTCGCCCATCTATAGTTAGACGATCTGGAAGCGATCAAGGTGCGCGATTCTCAATGTTTTGTCGTGGAATACCGCTTCAGTGTTCCGTCACTAAGGGCGTTGGAACAACTGCGTGTCCCCCTCGATTGCCAAATAACGCATCGCTGCAGTGGGGTTCTCATAGACCATCGAGCGACCGGACGGCCAAAATATCTCAACCTTTTCAATAGATTCCTCAGCACCGATTCCCACCTCTAGGACGGGTTCATCACTACAAAAATAGCCGTCTCCTGCGGTAACCCAATCGGTGTAGGTCTTCCCACCAGCAGTGACGACCAACCGTGCACCAATCGCGTCACGCTCTGACTCGGTTCCGATCAATTCGAATTGGATCCAATGACCGTCCGTCTCGGTACGGTTTTCCAACAGGGCCGTCGGTCGCTCCAAATGCCCGATCAACAAATCCAACTTGTGATCGCGATTGAAATCCAACAATGCCATGCTGCGACCAAGGTACTTGCCAGCCCAGTACCCCGACGGATCGACAACATCAGCGAGTTCAAACTTTCCGTTTCGACCATAAAGGAATTGCGGCGCCATCTGAAAGCCTTCACCGATGTCACGCATGTCGAAGATGTGCCCGTTGGTGACAAACAAATCCAACCATCCGTTTCGGTCGATGTCGATTGCCTTGGTTCCAAAACCGACGTTCGGCAAGCTTGCTTTGTCGATGTCGTAGCGCACCGCCAGATCAACGAAGTCACCTTCCCCAACCTGCATATAGAGGTTCGCCGATTCCTCCGAAAAGTTGGTGATGTGCAAATCGATTCGCCCATTGTGGTCAAAGTCGCCATAGGTGATTCCCATGCATCCCGTCGCGCTGCCGGTGTAACCGTTGGCAACACCGCGAATGTCCGCCGCATTTTGTAGCTCCCCGGAACCATCTTGAACCAAGAAATGATTGGGACGGACATCGTTCCCAATGAACACTTCGTTCGCGCCGTTGCCGTCGAAATCCGTGACCATCACTCCGAGCGATGTTCCCGGCTTGGCGATCGATCGGTCGATGTCATGCAAGCGGAAACGTCCATCACCCAAGTTTTCAAACCACCGATCGGACTGGGCGTAGTGTTTCAGCGGAGAAGGTTGGACTTCCTTTCCATCCGCCCCAACATCCGGCAATTTGAACGCGCCGTCCATCTCGATGTAGACCGCTTCGAACAGATCAGGCAGCCGATCACCATTTAAATCGGCGACGGCCAACGACGAAGTGAAACGGTCGCTGACATCACCCAGCGAATCCGTAGCGTCACGAAACGTTCCGTCACCATTGTTGATCAATAATCGGTTGTGTCCCAAGCTTCCCAAATACAGATCTGGGAAACCGTCTTGGTTCACATCACCCGCCGCCAAACCGGCACCGTAATTGAAATCATCGCATCGCGACAACGTAGTGCACTCGTCGTAGAACCCATCATGATTTCGGTACAACGCGTTGGACCGGTCGCATCGGTCACTCGGCGGATCGCCAGCGCCTTGTGAAAAATACACGTCCGGCCATCCGTCGAGATCAAAGTCCAAAACGGCAATGCCGCCCCCGACTGATTCATGGATCGGAATCGATGAAACGTCGATTTCGTTGTCGGGATACCACTGAAACGCGATCCCGTGTTGTTCGGCAACGTCAACCATCGCCGGTTTTGCCAACGGTACATCACTTCGGACCGCTAGGTTCTCCTCGCCCTGATCGCGATTCAACTTCGCAAGCTCGGATAGCGCAGGTTCAAGTTTGAACTGATCGCGATCAACGCCAATCAACGCCGACTCCGAAGCCATCGTTAACGCGTCTGGCGATCGCAACAACTCGGCTCGCTGCGCATTCACTTGGCTACGTTGTGCAAACGCTTGTTGCGGCATCATCGACAGCGTCCAAGAAAGTGTTTCAAACGGTCGCCCCAGTTCCAACAATTTGCGTGTGAGTTGCTGCCGGGCATTGTTGTCGCCCAGCGAACGGATGAGTGCTTCGCTATCACGCTCGGCGACGGCCATTTGGACTGCCCGATAGCGAAACTGCTCTTCGTCTTCGCGTCGCCCCATCGCCGCAAAGACCTTGCTCAAACGCTGCATGCTGATTCGATCGGTCGGGTTCAAATACAACGCATCAAGCAACGCTCGTGCGGACGCTTCCAAGCTCCGCTGATCGAAGAAATAGGTTCCCAATGCGGCCCAGTAATCACCGAGCTTTTTGACCGATTCGTCACACCGTTGATACCAAATCGGGAAGTCCTCGAACGATTGTGTCTCTGCTAACAATCGCCCATACAACGCACACGCCGCAGCAGATTCAAAAGTCCCGTCCATTTGCGGCTGCAAGACGTCCAACGCCTCACGATATCGGAGGTTCGTAAAGTGCCACCTCGCCATCCCGAGGCCATCGACGAATAGCTGATCCGCCGTTTCGTTTGGCTTGAGCAACGGCGGAAACGATTCAGTGCGCCGAACCAGCGAAAGGAGTTCACCGTCAGTCGCGGAGCCTTCGCGGCACAACCATTCGGCTTGATTCGATGCTTCCTCGCGACGCCCCGTTTGACACAGCAACGTCCATGCGGTGTGCCTCCAGTTTGTCATTTGCGGCCGTTGATCAAGACCGGCCAAAACAATGTCCGCTGCCTCATTGACCGCGCCCAGTCGCTGCAAGAGCTGAGTCTGGAATTCGAGTGCCGACGGCCAATATTCCGAATTCAGCGCAATTGCCCCTGCCAATTCCGCCGCCGTCCGATAGTTACCGCGAACCGCTTCAATCCTCGCGGAAATCAATGTCCCTTGCTCGCTCTCGGGATTTTCCAACAGTAGCCGCCGCGCGACCGCTGCCGCTTCATCGATCTTGCCCGCCTTGATCAACTCTCGAGCCTGTGCCTGCGGATCTAACGTCGCAACTGTCGTTTTCGACTCGGTGGAGTGATCCGCTGCATTTTGCTGCGAGGCCTTGTCGGTTGACTTGCGACAACCACTCACCAGCCCCAAAAAAACAGCAGCGATGAAAACCATCGCTTTCGCGGCGGACAAAGACTGCCGATCAAGCGGCCGACGAAGACATTCGCGATGGACAAGAAGTTTTACCGGCTCCAATCTTTCACCCTTTCGTTTGCGGAAGCCCTCCAATGTAGCTCGCCAACGGAGTTCAACCAAACCCGCTTCCGTTGGAACGGAACCGTGCGGCCGGCAACAATCTGAGCGTGAAATGAATCCGCCGATCCAATGGCGAGTAACCCGCGGAAGAACCGGAGGCCTGCTAACGTTGCTCCGCCGAATCGGCCGACCGCCGAGGCCCCCTCTGATGTGCCGCAGCGAGGGTATTCTCCTGGATATCGATTGCTAACTTAATACCCTCGGCAGCGCCAAATAAAAAACCAGCGCCCACGACCGTCGCAAACAGGTAAGGGACGGCCGTTTGCATCCATTCGCCCAGCCTCGCCAGTCGCTCTCCCACCGGAGCGTCATGCAACGCCGAATAGCCGGTGGCAATCAAATAAGCAAACACCCCCATCGTTCCAACGTATCCCGCAATTCGGTAGAGACGCTGAATCGATTCGAGCGCCGGATAGTCGCGATGAACTGGTAAGTGATCGAGCATTGGCTGCGTCGCCTCACGAGCGTGAGGTGCATCCACGCGTACCTGGCCGCCGCTCGTCGAACGAGGAACCGCCACGATGCTTTTACTTGCATCGCTCGTCGCTTCCCATTCAACTTTCGCCCGTTGAGGAACCGGGCCGAGAACGAATTCGATATCGTCTTGATCCATCTTGATCACGATTGGCTTGGGGGAAGTGTCCATTGTGTGGCCAAGCTGGCCAGACGCAAGCCAATCGCAGGAACTTCATCAACCGAACACGATCCGGTTACATTCCGCACTACTCTGCGGCTAAACCATCATCGGCAATTTGCTTCTCGAGCGCATCAACGACTCCCTCGTAAAGATCGGTCAGGTTGATGACCTCTCCAGCCTCGACACGCCGAATGATCATATCACGAGGATACGCAAGAACAAATTTGGTAGGGTGCTTGATCGCAAAGTCAGTGCCGTATTCATCCGTAACGACAACCCACTCCAATCCGAGCGTCGCGGCAATCACATCGCCAAATGCCGCACCCAAAATCTCCAGTGAATCTTCGTCCCCCGTCGCAAATGGATCCACCTCCAAAAGTGATTGAAGCGTAGCAACATCGTCGACCGTTCGATTCAAGACATGCTCTGGACCGAATTGGCGAAGCAAATCATCAAGCCACTTTCGCTCTTCATTGAGCCCTTCGATTTCTTCCGCACTTAGATCGCGTATTTCCATATCGTTTTTCCAATGATGACTGACGTGGCCCCCAAAGCTCGATCCTGGCACACGTGATACCAGACCGAGCATTCTATGCGATGCAACCTGACATCTTGTTCGCAACGCACACGAAATGCTCCAACATCAGCCGAAGTTATTCCATCGCGGTCAGACAGAAAGGCAACGAACCAAGTCGCCAATGTCGCCTTTCGCTCCGCCGAAAGCAGCGTTCCTTCCCAGTCCCCACATGCACCGTTTGGTTAGTCGCTGAAGTCTAGGCTTTAGCCGATTTTCGGTGTGATCGAGTGGACGATGATTTGGACAAAAAGGATCGGCTGAAGCCTAGACTCCAACTCACATTTCAGTCTGATTTGATGGCCTCCAATTCTCTGGCCACCATCGATTCGATTCGCCTACCCGCCCAATGACTTTCCAGTGTCGTCTTTCGCTCCGCCGAAAGTAGCGTTTCTTCCCAGTCCGCATTTTGCGGAGCAGAAAGCGACGGATTTCCACATGCTTTTACTGCAAGCCTCAGCGCACTTCTCTCATTGGTCGACCTTCGAATCGTGGTGCTCCTGCTTCAGGATCGCGACATGTGCGGAGCCGTCCATCATTACGATCACGGGAATCGCGTTCTGATACGTTGGGCCATCCAATGACGTACAACCAACCATTCGCAATGGATCGAATCAACGGTTTCCTATTCCCCTTTACCAATTCTGCTTGGGGTTGAATCGAGCACTGACGTAATTCCAGCTTTCGAAACCGAGTCTGATCCAACCACTTCAAAACCTTCGAATCCCGTCATTCAATCGATTTGTGATCCAGTTCGTACATGACTGAGCGACAGACGCGGAGAACAGCATGGAGTTGTGCGTGTGCAGCATGACCGAGGATTGCTCAACGTTGGCGTGATGCGTGCAGTAGAGAGGGACGGACAAATCAAACCTTCCGGAAATCGTTTTGATCCTGCAGCCATCTAATTTCGGCAACTCAAAGTTTGAATCCGACATAAGTGCACGGTGATCCAGTAGCGGTGCAAAAGGGCAACGAAGAAATGAAGGAATTAACCTCGTTGCTGGCAGCGATGCCAATGGAGGCGCCAAGAGTACAATCGGTCCCTGCCAATTTGCGTTGTGAACCGCAAGCCATGTTACAACGCATCCAAGGCTATGGGCGATGATTCCATCCGGACGATCTTCAAGTAGGTTCAATGTGAATCGGTCGACGATCTCACGCAGGCCTAATCCGACGCTCGGGTATCGAAAAAGCGTTGGATCAATTGCCGCATTTCGAATGAGTGACATCAGCGGCAAGAAGACACCTGATGTAACCGCAAATCCGTGGACGACGCGAATCGATGTTTTGCGCAATTGATTTTACCTGGGAACGCCAGAACTCACGGGGGACGGACAATCGATCATCAGCTTCGAAAACCGAGCAAGCCGTCCCCCCATGCACTTCTGACCCAAAGCGAAGCGATGGTTTTCGGTTTTCTGTGGTTTGTTTCCAGGCGGAGCGATAACCCGGAGGCACAAAGCATGGTGAGTCATGGAGCGTGATGACACCCCGCCTTCTGCAGCAGCTTCGAGCCAGCCCCGTGACTACCTCAATCTCGTTTCGCATCGAGGACAGACTTTGCAGGAAGGGGCAACTGGTCTGTGACAAGTTTGGCATGGCACGGTGCATTCACGATTGAGTTCCTCAAATTCGTGCGCGTTCGTCGACACAATGCGTGAAATTGACTCAAGATTCGAGTAGCCAGCCAGTACCGCGAGATGTTCCGCACGATTGATGTCAGCGCAAGAACTGTTCATCAACACTCTAAAGGCTAGGAAGCTCACTGCTGAGGTAAACAGCAGCGCCGTGATCAGTACAAACTGGCGATCTCCTTGTGCAATTGAAACCAGTCCTCCGATCGCAAGAAGACCACTGCTGACAGAGACAACTCCCAAAACGATACGAAGCCACGCCATGACCACCGATCTTAAACAGATCGGAAGAGGAACACTTCGCGCTCGTCCAACTTCATCACCACCGACGACAAAAATCCAGGATTCGACTGGGAATAAAGGCAACCAGTAGACGTGCCAGAAAAACGTTCCAACGTAGAAATGTCCCGGCACTTCGTCCACGATACCGTAGACTCGCTTTCCAAAGACGAAGATCTTAACAACGCAGTCCTCCTCAATCGGTGTCAACGCGTCATCCGCGGACTCAGAGAATGCCGATCTAACGTTGGTGTTAGGTGGTTCCATCGCAATCAATTGAACTTAATGGCAAAACGGATGCATTGACCGGGCCGCGGCAAATGTTCATTGCGTTGTCACACGTCCGGGCGAGACCCTCGTATCAACGGTCGAAGAACTTTATACCATTGATTTGGCATCGTCCATTCAGTGCATGAATGGGCATCAAATCTTCTATGGGTCGCAATGGCAAGGCACGACGCAATAACGCTCATCGCGATCTGCAATATGATCAACCGAAACCCAACAAATGGAACTGCCAGTAGGCCGCCGACAGCAAGGCCAATTGCCGTCGAACATGTTAAACGCGCGAGCGGCCGGGAAAGCAGGAATGTTGCTTTCGGCACCCGCCATTGATCTGCCATCTCGTTCACCTTCAAGTTCGGCAGCAACAACCCGAATGGGATTCCAAATACTGTCAGGAACATACCCGCAGTCCAATCGAGGGACTCGCCTATGCGCGAAAAAGGCGGCGGAGCGTACCTGAGAGCTACAAACTGAAGAAACCCTTGAAACACAAAGAATGCCACCGCCCATCGATAGACGATTGAATCGCGGGTGCCTGGAAAATGCTGCGAGGGAATCAAATTCGAAATCAAGTGTGCCGCGTTACGACTGCAATACCCGGCGGCGACGAGCAATTCACAATTGTCAAAACGCCCGACTTCGCGACTCCAGTTCACGCAATGATTATCGGGCGCTCGCACTACCACTTGTCGAGGCGTCAGGCCGAAATCATGCTAATCGCCGATGTAGCTGCCATTATGGCGATGCATATACCCACGAGAATACCAACGGCCTTAAGTTTGCTCAACGTCTCGTGTCCAAAGAACTCAAGGACGTTGCCCTTGAAGAAATACATCAACAACAACAGATGTACGACTATGCGTCCGCCATGTTTGATCATGTAGTAATCTGGTCCGCGGGTGCCACCTTCGAGTTGATCGGCCATCGCAACGATTGCCAGCAACGCGGAGCAGTTTCGGAAGATGCTGTACACGTAGTAGAACGCTGCGAGCCACCACCCCCATTTCGTTCCCATCAACATACCGACGCCAGACGCAATCGTGAGGATTGCCAGGAACATCACGCCAGCAATTAGCAACGCCGGCGGAATGCCAATAGTGCGCAACGATTCATCCATTGCCTGTAGGTTGGCATAGAGCAAGAATTGCGTACCAAAAAGAAGTACTCCGCCAATAAGGTGAAGAGCGGCAAGAATCGAGACGCCGACGGGACGAGTCGCTGTTCCACGTTGGGACTCGATGGTCGGATGAGGCGTTGTGGACGAAGGCGAGCCGTAGGGATTCTCTGTCACAGAAACGTTGACCTCATGCGAAGGAACAGGAACTCGTCGCCCGATAGCGGGACCGTTCAGCGGGCGGCGGCGAACTGAGGTGGCCTGGTTTTTGGGGGCCACGCGTCCTCTTATTTCAGCAGGGGACGGTTGTCTCAAATTGGCTTGGCGACAGATAGCCAAGCGATGAGTGAAGTCGCGATGTGTTGTAGTAGTCGATGAA